>CAYGLH010000329.1:0-4272 GCA_964350535.1 uncultured Ilumatobacteraceae bacterium | reverse complement strand
CGTTATGTCACCATCGCGCTCGCGACCCTGCAGGCCACGGTGCTCGTGTTCCTCTTCGGCACCGGTGGTGGCGGCGCGTTCTTCTCGGCCGTGCAGGCGCCGTCCGTCCCGCTGCTGCCCGACGGCATCTGGCCGCGCGGGTACCTGATCATCCCGACCCTCGTCGCCGGCACCGCCGTGCTCATGTGGATGGGTGAGATGATCTCCCAGCGCGGTATCGGCAACGGCATGTCGATGCTCATCTTCGCCTCCGTCGTGGCGTCGCTGCCCGGCGGCTTCTGGGGCATCCTCCAGCTCAACAAGTGGTTCTGGTTCGTGGCGATGGTGCTGCTCACCCTCGGGATCATCGTGGCGGTGGTGTTCGTCGACCTCGGTCAACGGCGCATCCCCGTGCAGTTCGCCAAGCGGGTGGTCGGTCGCCGGATGATGGGTGGCCAGAACACCTACATCCCGCTGAAGGTCAACCAGTCCGGCGTGATCCCGATCATCTTCGCCAGCTCGATCCTGCTGCTGCCGGTGATCCTCTCGAACGTCCTCGGCTCGGGCGAGGGCTGGCGGGGCGACGTCGCCGAGTTCGTCGACAAGTACATCGTCAACCCGCAGAACCTCGCTGATGATCATCGCCTTCGCGTACTTCTACAACTCGATCGCCTTCGACCCGGTGCGCCAGGCCGACCAGCTGCGCCGCCAGGGTGGCTTCATCCCCGGCGTGCGTCCCGGTCCGCAGACCGAGCGCTACCTCGCCAAGGCCGTCAACCGGATCACCCTCCCCGGCGCGGTGTTCATCGCGATCATCGCCACGCTGCCGTACCTGCTGATGATGGCCGCGGGCGTCAACACGTTCGGGTTCGCCGGTACCAGCGTGCTGATCTCGGTCGGCGTCGCCCTCGAGCTGATGCGCCAGATCGACAGCCAGCTGACCCTTCGTAACTACGAAGGGTTCCTGAAGTAGGTCGCCGTGATCCCTGGCGCCCGCCTCATCATCCTCGGGCGGCAAGGAGCCGGTAAGGGCACGCAGTGCGTGCGGCTCTCCCGGCACTTCGTCGTACCGCACATCTCGACGGGAGACATGCTGCGCGCCGCTGTGCGCGAGGGGACCGAGCTCGGCGCGATCGCCAAGAAGATCATGGACGACGGCGGGCTCGTCGGCGACGAGATCATGATCGGCCTCGTCCGTGAGCGGTTGGCCGAGCGCGACGCTCGCAAGCGCGGCTACATCCTCGACGGGTTCCCGCGCACGCCCGAGCAGGCCGTGGCGCTCGACGAGATCGCCGGCGAGCAGCCGATCGACGTCGTGCTCGACCTGAACGTTCCGCGCGAGATCGTGCTCGAGCGCATCTCGGCGCGGCGGGTGTGCATCGACTGCGGCACCAACTACACGTCGTCGGGCAACGACCCGGTGCCGTGGATCTGCGACGTGTGCGGCGGCGACGTCCGCCAGCGCGACGACGACACACCCGAGTCGGTCAACCGCCGCCTCGACCTGTACGAGGACCAGACCGCGCCGCTGCTGAAGTTCTACGGCGACCTCGGTCGCCTGGCGGTGGTCAACGGCGTGGGCCACCCCGACGCCGTGTTCGACCGCCTCGTCCAGGCCGTCGAGTCCAACCGCTGAGCGATTCTCGGCGTGATCTCTTGCAGCTGGTGCAAGGATTGCCGTCGAGAATGCTGACGCTCGTCATCGACGGCTGGTGTGGGATGTGCGCCCGGAGCGCGCGCCTGCTCGAGCGGCTCGACGGTGAGGGCCGGGTCGACCTCGTCGCCGCGCAGGCGCCGGGGGTGCGCGAGCAGTTCGGATTGACCGTCGGTCAGACCGAGGCGTCGGTCTGGGCGATCCCTGCGGACGGCGCGCCGCTGTCCGGTGCCCGGGCGGTCGCCGAGGCGCTCGCCGCCGCCCGCGGGTCGCGCTGGCCGCGGTGGCCGTGGCGCGTCCCGGGGGCGCCGTGGCTGCTCGAGCGGATCTACCGCTTCGTCGCCGACCATCGGGGATGGTTCCCCGCCGACGAGCCGTGGTGCGCGCAGCACCCCGACCGCTGTGCGGAGCCCGGCGGGACAGCGTGACGCTCCGCTGGGAGTTCGGCCCGACCGGTTCGTCATACTGCACCCATGGCCGCTGGTGGATCGACGGGGGGTCGTCGCCGGGGTCGTCCGCCGGACAGTGATTCGGCCGACACCCACCGGGCGATCCTCGACGCGGGGCGCCGGCTGTTCGCGGCCCGCGGCTACTCCGGCGTCACCAACAAGGACGTCGCCGAAGCGGTCGGGCTGACGACCAGCTCGCTGTACCACTACGTGCCGTCGAAGCTCGATCTCTACGTGGCGGTCGACGTGGACACCCAACGTCTCGTCTACGACCAGTTCCGCGACGCCGTCCGGGGCGAGGTGACGTTCCTCGGCAAGCTCTTCGCCGTGCTCGACGCCGCCGACGAGCTGCACCGCTCGGACCCGAGCCTGTCGGCGTTCGTCGGCATGGTGCGGGTGGACGTCCGCCAGCACCCCGAGATCGCCGACCGCCTGGCATTCCAGGCGAAGGAGCGGGAGGACTTCTTCCTGGCCCTCGCCGACGTGGGCATCGCCTCGGGCGAGATCGCGGCAGCCGACCGGGCGATGGTCATCGCCTTCGTCCGCACCATGTTCTCCGGGCTCACCGAAGGCACCACGTCGCCCGAGCACTACCACTGCTCGATCGAGGCGATCAAGCGGGTCCTGCGCGGCTCGCTCGTCAACGCCCCCGGCGGCGTGCAGCCCGCCAGCCGCGCGGATCAGTAGCTGCGCGGGAGGCCGAGCACCTGCTGCGCGATGTAGTTGCAGGTCATCTCCTGGCTGACCGGTGCCAGGCGTTGCAACCGGGCCTCGCGCCAGTACCGCTCGACGTGGTACTCGGTGGCATAGCCGAGCCCGCCGTGGGTCTGGAGCGCTTGGTCGGCGGCGAAGAAGCTGGCCTCGGCGCCGAGGTACTTCGCGGTGTTGGCCTGTTCGCCGCACTCGAGGCCGGCGTCGTACCGTCCGGCGGCCAACATCGCCAGGTTCAGCGCGCCGGAGAGCTGCATGTACGCCTGCGCCAGCGGGTGGGCGATCGCCTGGTTGGCGCCGATCGGGCGGCCGAACACCTCCCGCTCGCAGGCGTAGCTCGTCGCCCGCCGCAGCGCCGCCTCACCGATCCCGCACGCCGTGGCGGCGAGCAGGATCCGCTCGGGGTTGAGCCCGTGCAGCAGGTGGCGGAACCCCTGGCCGCGCTCGCCGACCAGCCGCCAGCCCTCGACCGGCAGCCCGTCGTAGGCCACCTCGCAGGAGGCGACCGCGTTCCGGCCGACCTTGGGGATCGGGGCGATGTCGCAGTAGCGCTCGTCGAGGTCGACGAGGAACAACGACAGCCCGGCGAAGCTGCCGGGCTCGCCGTCGGTGCGGGCGAGGAGCAGGCACACCTCGGATTCGAGCGCCTTGCTCGTCCAGATCTTCCGCCCGGACACGACGAAACCGCCGGCACCGTCGTCGACGGCGCGGGTGGCGACGCGGCTCGTGTCGGTGCCCGCGTCGGGCTCGGTGACCCCGAAGGCCACGTGCAGCTCGCCGGCGGCGGCCCGGGGCAGGAAGGTGTCCTTCAACCGCTCGGTGCCGAACTTCACCACCGGGTTGAGGCCGAACACCGTGAGGTGCAGCGCGCTCGACCCGTTCATCGCCGCACCCGAGGCGGCGACCCGGTTGAGCACCAGCGCCGCCTCGGTGATCCCCCGCCCGCCACCGCCGTAGCGCTCCGGGATGGCGATCCCCAGCCAGCCCCCCTCGGCCATCGCGTCGTAGAACTCCCAGGGGAAGCGGTGGTCCTGGTCGCACTGCGACCAATAGGTGTCATCGAAGGTCGAGCAGCGGGCGTCGACCGCCTCGACGATCGCCTCGTGGTCCGGATCGGCGAGCGTGTGGAACATGGCTCTTCCCCATAGCACAGCTGCTCGGAGAACGCGAGCATCGACCGTGGTGATCGCCGAATGGCCCGCTAGCATGACACGCCGGTCTGTTCGCAGGCCGCGGTGATTCACGTCGCCGGTCATGTCCGCGCTGGTAGCTCTCCACGAGTTGTGCTCGAGGAGGTCTGCCGTTCCATCATCTCAGGTGAGGAGAAGCCCCTGCCAAAGCCGAAGGAAGACGCGATCGTCCTCGAAGGAACGATCAAGGAATCACTTCCGAACGCCATGTTCAAGGTCGAGCTCGACAACGGCCATGAAGTCCTGGCGCACATCTCCGGGAAGATGCGCATGCACTACATCCGCATCC
>CAYGLH010000328.1:1915-4276 GCA_964350535.1 uncultured Ilumatobacteraceae bacterium | reverse complement strand
GCATGGCCGAGGAGGTGCGCATCGAACCGATCGACGGCGGCTGCAAGGTCACCTACCGGCAAGGGCTCGAGGCCAAGGCCGGCTTCGGCTGGCTGATGGGCTCGCTCGCCAAGCGGATGAGCAAGGGGGTCGCCGACGCCCTGGAGGAACTCGACGACGAGCTCGACGACTGAACGGCTGCAGCTCTGGCGCAGTTACTCGGCGAGCGCCGGGTGGGGGATCGGATCGACGGCCTGCTCGATCAGTCGTGCGACCTGCAGCGTCGTGCGGTCCTCGAGGTGCGGGCCGACGATCTGCACGCCGATCGGGAGGCCGTTGGCACTCATCCCGACCGGCACGACCGTCGCCGGCAGGTAGGCGAGGCCCGCCGGAGCGATCCAGCTGAACAGGTCGAGGTACGGCCGCTCGACGCCGTCGATGTCGACGGTGCGATCCATCTGCGGCTGGCTGTGGTCGTGGCGGATCGCCGGGCGCGGGTGGACCGCCATCAGCACGGCGTCGTAGTCGGCGAAGAACTCCTCCCACCGCGCGCGCAGCTGGAGTCGCCGCTCGTGGTTGCTCAACCAGTCGCGATGGCGCGCCGCCGTTCCCCGGTAGACGAGGCCCATCGGACCCTCGCTCGTATCGGCGGCCATGTGCTCGATCTTCCCCTTGTCCAGGCTGCCGGAGAGCGCGGCGAAGAGCAGGTTGAGGAAGATGCCGACCGCCTTGTCCAACGAGAAGCCCGGTCGGGCGTCGGTATCGATGCGCGCGCCGGCGGCCTCGAGCGAGGTGATCGCCGCGCCGAGCACCTGGCGCGTATCGCTGTCGACCGGACACGCCTCGTCGTCGATCCAGGCCGCCAACCGCAGGTCGCCCAACGCGGTCGCCCGAGCGGGCGGCAGATCCAGACGCCAGGCCGGTGCGTCCCAACGGTCGGGTCCCGCGATCACGTCGAGGCACAGCTCGAGGTCGTCGACGTTGCGCGCCATCGGGCCGGCTACGGCGAGGTCGGCCATCGTCAGCGTGCCGGGCGGGCCGGGGATCTGGCCGTGCGCCGGCACGATCCCGAAGGTCGGCTTGTGGCCCGTGACGCCGCTGTAGTGCGCCGGCACGCGGATCGACCCGCCGATGTCGCTGCCGAGCTCGATCGGGGTGAAGCCCATCGCCAGCGCGGCCGCCGACCCGCCGCTGGACCCACCGGGCGTGTGCTCGACGTCGTACGGGTTGTTGGTGGTGCCGTACACGGCGTTGTAGCTCTGCACGTCGCCGGCGTACAGCGGGAGGTTCGTCTTGGCGAACGGGATCGCCCCGGCCCCGCGCAAGCGGGCGACCGGTGCGGCGTCGACCTCTGGCACGAACTCGGCGAGCTCCGGCGCGCCCGACGTCGTGGTGCACCCGACGGTCTGCCACGAGTCCTTGATCGTCATCGGCACGCCGTGCAGTGGTCCGAGGTCGTCGCCGCGGGCCGTCGCCTCGTCCGCGGCGCGGGCCGCCTCACGGGCACGGTCGAGGTCCCAGCACACCACCGAATTGATCGGTCCGTCCGACGCCTCGACCCGAGCGACGAGATGATCGAGCACCTCCTCGCTCTTCACGTCCCCGGCGCGGATCCGCTCCGCCAGCTCGGAAGCGGACTGCCACTGCAGGTCGGTCATGCCCGAACGATGGCACAGCGCGCGAGCGCGACGACGACCGAAGCGCGCTGCGCGCCAAGCGTCGCGAGGCCGGCTGAACTCTCGACGGGAATCCTTGCACGGGGTGCAAGAGATCACGTCGAGAGTTGCGCGAGAGCGGGGTGTCAGGGTTCGACGATGCCGAAACCGGACATGAACACCTCGAGGTTGTCGAGGATCGTCGCGAGGGCGGTCGCGTCGCCGTCGATCGACAGCGCGCCGGCGGCGACCGCGTCGTCGATCGACACCCGCTGTGCCGCCAGCTCGATGAGGGTCGCCTTCGTCACCTCGATGCTGGCGTCCGCAGCGTCGTCGTGGCGCCCACCGATGTAGTGCAGGACGCGGTTCTTGAGTCCGAGGATCCATCGCTCGCCGTCGAGATCGCTGAACGTGACGTTGAGCCGCACGTCGACGCCGCCGACGTCCTCGGACTTCACCCGGACCGCCAACGTGTCGAACAGCTGGTCGACGGTCGCCGCGTTGAGGTAGCCCGACGCGGTCGCCGGCCCGGACGGCGGCAGACCGTTGCGCAGCTCTTGCGCGCCCATCAGGTAGGCGTTGCGGAAGGTCGCCGATTCGCTCTGGTAGCCGAGCTGCTCCAGCGCGTCGGCCTGGAGCTCCCGGGCGTCGGTGTTGGACGGGTCGGCGAAGACGAGATGGTTGACCACTTCGGCCACCCATCGGTAGTCGCCGGCGGCGAACTTCT
>CAYGLH010000328.1:310-1905 GCA_964350535.1 uncultured Ilumatobacteraceae bacterium | reverse complement strand
GTGGGCGAGCAGCGCGTCGGGGCCGCCGGCCATCTCGACGTAGCGTTCGCCGGCGTCGCTCGGCGGCAGCTTCCACAGGTTCGCCGGGTTGCCGTCGTACCAGCTGAGGTACCGCTGGTACACCGCCTTGCTGTTGTGCACGAGGTGGCCGTAGTACCCGACGGTGTGGCTCTCGGAGCGGAACTCGGGCGGGAACTCGAGGTCGTCGGCGATCTCGGTGGCGACCATGCCGCGGTTCGCTCGGCGCATCGTCTGGTCGTGCACCCACGAGTAGAGGTCGCGCTGGAGGTCGAGGTACTCGCGCACGTCGTCGCGCCCGAACCGGGGCCAGTGGTGCGAGGCGAACATCAGGTCACTGTCGTCGGCGAACAACTCGATCGCCTCGCCGATGTAGCGCGACCACTTGTGCGCGTCGCGCACCAACGCACCCCGGATCGGCACGAGATTGTGCATGTTGTGCGTGCAGTTCTCGGCCATGCACAGCCATCCGCGATCGGGGAAGAAGAAGTTCATCTCGGCCGGCGCCTCGGCCTCCGGGGTCATCTGGAACACGATGCGGACGCCGTCGACCACGAGCTCCTGGCCGGTGGAGGTGACGTCGATGGTCGGGGCGATGAGGTCGGGCACCCAGAACGGCAGTGCTTTGCCGAGGCCGCAGTCGACGTGCTGCTTCGGCCCGGCGGGGAGCAACATCCCGAACTGGTAGGCGGCGCGACGTGTCATCGCGAACCCGGCGATCACGTTCTCGCCGATCGTCTCGCGCATGAAGTGCTCCGGCGCGATGATCTGGCACCGCCCTGCGTCCACGTCGTCCTGGGTGGTGACGCCCTTGATCCCGCCGAAGTGGTCGGTGTGACTGTGGGTGTAGATGACGCCGACGACCGGGCGTGCGCCGAGCGTCGCGTTGGCGAGGTCGAGACACGCCCGCGCCGTCGGCTCGACCGTGAGCGGGTCGATGATCACCCACCCGGTGTCGCCCTCGATGAAGGTGATGTTGGAGATGTCGTACCCGCGTGCCTGCCAGATGCCGTCGCCCACCTGGAACAGTCCGTGGATCGCGTTGAGCTGGGCCTGGCGCCAGAGGCTCGGGTCGACCGTGTCGGGGTTCGGTGAGCCGCGCTCGATGAAGTCGTAGCGGTGGACGTCCCACACCGCGCCGCCTCCGGGACCCTCGATGACCCCGCCGTCGATCTGGGCGATCAGGCCGCGGGAGGCCCGCTCGAAGTCGGCGTCGTCGAATCCGAGCTCGACCGGCGCGTTCGACGTGCGCGTGTGGCCGGTTGCATCCTTCGGTGCTGTCCCCATCCCCGCATTCTGCCCGAGTGGACAGGCCGCGTGCGCCGCCCATGATGCGCAGCATCAAATGCCCCACCGGGTTGGCCGAGCGCGCGCAGTAATACAGCAACTCGTCCATGGTGGCGTAGCGACGGGCTTGCGCGCTGAATTGCACGTCTTGCACGAAGGCGTCCAGCAGCGCGAGCAAATCAGCCCAGTCCAGGCCGTGGCGCTCGATGTGCGGCGCCAATGCGCCAATTGTGGCCGCCCAAGGTGACGACAAGCTTTGGCCTGCGCGCAGCGCCAAGACATCGGCGCGG
>CAYGLH010000328.1:0-300 GCA_964350535.1 uncultured Ilumatobacteraceae bacterium | reverse complement strand
CAAATCGTCAGCGGTTCGGGCGTAGTGATAGAGCGCGGCCACGGCCGGGCGCAGCGCCGGCGGGCACAGCCAGCTGGCGACCGGGAAGTTTTCGTAGTGGTCGATGGCGGGAGTCTCGACTGGGGCGGGCCTGAGCATGGCCGCATTGTGCCGCGATCGCGCGCGTGGGCCGGGGCCGCCATTGGGCACCCCGCGAGCCGACTACAATACGCGGTTCGCGTGTAAAACCTGCTGGGTCGGGTGACGCGGAGGCGGCGGGCCAGCGATGGCCCCCAAGCGCGGGTGGCGAAATTGGTAGAC
>CAYGLH010000327.1:4029-4292 GCA_964350535.1 uncultured Ilumatobacteraceae bacterium | reverse complement strand
GATGTTCTCGATCTCGGTCGGCGAGACGTTGAAGCCACCCGAGATGATGATGTCCTTCAACCGGTCGACGAAGCGCAGGTAACCGCGCTCGTCGATGACGCCGAGGTCTCCCGAGTGGATCCATCCGTCGCGTATCGTCGCGGTCGTCGCCTCCGGATTCTTCCAGTACTCGACCATCATCGCCGGCCCGCGCATCAGGATCTCTCCGGGCTCGCCCGGGTCCGCGTCGGTTCCGTCGTCGCGGACCACCTTGATCTCGGTGA
>CAYGLH010000327.1:2803-4019 GCA_964350535.1 uncultured Ilumatobacteraceae bacterium | reverse complement strand
CGCGCGCCGTGCAGCGGCTGCGATGCGGCGATGCCGACCTCGGTCATCCCGTAGAGGTGCCGGAGCGCGACGCCGCGTGCACTCCACCGGCGCTGTAGCTCGTCGGACACCCGCGCACCGCCGACCATCGCGACCCGCAGGTGGGAGAGGTCATGGGTGTCGAAGTCCGGGAGAGATGCGATCCGCTCCCAGATGAGCGGGACCCCGTTCATCTGGGTGACGCGATGCTCGACGATCAGCTCGAGCGCGCGCGCCGGCTCGAAGTCCGGCATGACGATGGTCGTCGCGCCGCGGGAGATGCCGTGCAACACCGCCTGCTGGATGCCCGCCACGCTGAACAACGGCAGGGCGAGGAGCTGGGTGGTCTCCTCCGGCGGGAGCGGATCCTTGAGCAGGTACTCGAACAACCCGCTGAGCACGGTGCGATGCGTGTAGACGAGTCCTTTCGGTCGTCCGGTCGTCCCACTGGTGAACGCCAGCACGACCGGATCGTCGGTCGACATCTCCACGTGGAACGCCTCGTCGGTCCCATCGCGGTGGTCCCGGATGGTCGTGAGCGGCAGGATCGTGAACCCGCCTCGCTGCCCGTGGATCTCTTGCAGCTTGGCCGACTGTGACTCGTCGCTGAACACCACCTTCGGGCTCGAGTCGTCGACGAGCTGGGTCAGCTCGGCGACCGTGTAGCGGTAGTTGTAGGGAGTCACGATCGCCCCGGCCTTGACCGCGGCGACCGCGGCGATGCACCACTCGAACGAGTTCGTCCCGGCGATCGCGACGACGTCGCCGGGCTGCACGTCGTGCGCCTCGGCGAGGTGGCGCGCTGCGCGATCCGTCCAGCCGCCGAGCTGGCGGTAGGTCACCTCGTCGTCCTCGCAGATGAACGCGATGTGGTCGGGAAGCGCCCTGGTCCACCACGAGAGCGCATCGGTGACGAGTTGGGCCATGTCGGAACTCCTCTTTCGCTGTGGAGCGCCCGGACTCGTCGCCGAGTTCCGGTGCGCCCGATCCCCAATTCCTAGTGACATTAGCGAAGGCCCGCCACGGCCGCGGTCGCAGCAGCTAGATTGCCGCCGTGGGACGGCCACCGATACTGAGTCGACCGAAGGTGGCCGAGGCCGCCCTCAAGATCATCGACGAGCGCGGCCTCGAAGCCTTGAGTCTCGAGCGGCTCGCCGGCGAGCTCGGCGTCCGCGGGCCGTCGCTGTACCACCACTTC
>CAYGLH010000327.1:1286-2793 GCA_964350535.1 uncultured Ilumatobacteraceae bacterium | reverse complement strand
CGCGGCGGATCAGCAGACCGACAGCTGGCAGGAGTGGAGGGTCGAGGTCGGGCTGAGCTTCTACCGCAAGGTGCTCGAGCACCCCAACGCCGCGGCGATCCTCATGGAGTACCTCCCCGACACCTCGTCGATCGGTGGGTTCGGCATGGCCGCCAGGGTGCTCACCGAAGCGGGTGTGGATCCCGAGTTGCAGATGCTGGCGATGGAGGGCTGCGAGAAGCTGGTGTGGGGGTGGGCGCTGCAGCACGCCTTCATGGCGAGTGACGGCAAACCGTCCCACCCCGAGCTCGAGATCGGCGAGGAGTGGCCGGAGCTGGCCACGGCATTCGAACGCGGCTCCGCCCGATGGTCCGGCGAAGAGATGCTCGAAGCGGCGATGTACTCGTTCCTCGCCGGAGCGATCGCCTCGACGTCCGCAGCGTCGACCGACCGATCCTGAGCGCCGGCCGTCTCTGTCCCGGCTGAGCCCCGCCTGTCTGCGCGCGCTAACCTATCGATGTAAGGAAACCTCGGGCCGGACCCGGGAGTGCCGATGTCGAGGGGAAGGGGAATCGTGATGTTCCGTTCGGTGGCCGCCGAGGACGTCCACGCGCACGAGCCGGAGGACGCCGACGACGAGCGTTGGCAGGAGAGCTTCTGCATCGTGTGGCACGATCCCGTGACGCGCAGCGGCGGCAACCATCACTTCAGCCTGTGGCGCAACAAGGGGATCGCCGACGTCTGGAGCTGGGTCATCGTCGACGGCGTCGAGGTCGCCAGGGAGCAGGCGCATGACCTCGACGTACCGCAGGGCGACCTCACCGACATCCAGGCCGGCGGCATGCACGTCTCCAGTGGCGACGACCTCGTGAACTACCGGCTGCGCCACACGTTCGGTGCCACGGTCGTCGACATCAGCTACTCCGCGTACTCGCCGCCCGTCGAGCTCGACTACCAGCATTCCGGCGCGCTGCTCGGCAAGCGTCACTACGAGACCCTCGGTCGGGTCGACGTCGTGATCGGGGGCGACCAGCCCGAGCGACACTTGAGTGGCGTCGCGTTCCAGGACCACTCCTGGGGCCCACGCGAGCTCCTGCGGAACCCTGCTGGTCAGTTCTTCTTCGCCGTCTTCGGCGACGACCTGATGATGGCGATGTACTCGCGAGTGACCGTCGAGGGAGTTGGCCAAGACGGATGGCTCTACGAGCCCGGGAGGTTGCAGCGCCTCGCGCGGGTCGAGATCTCCGCCTCGGTCGCGGACGACGGCCTCCTGCCGGTGCACTGTGACTGCACGCTGTGGACCGACGACCGCCGAGGCCGGCGGATCCGCGGAACGGCGCAGGCCGCAACCGTGGAGGGTGGGATCGGGCTGCTGGCCGGCGACGCGCTCACCGTCTTCGAGTGCGGCGGGCGGCTGGGTGGCGGCATGCTCGAGATCAAGCCGCTGCGTTTCACCTTGCCGGCACACAGTCGAATTCTCGGTCTCCCGGAGTGATCCGGTGACGAGGCGTCCCGCGGTCAACATCCA
>CAYGLH010000327.1:860-1276 GCA_964350535.1 uncultured Ilumatobacteraceae bacterium | reverse complement strand
TCCAGCAGCCGGCCAGCCGCGACGTGTCCTCGTTCGTGTCAGCGTTCGAGCCGTGGTGCCGCGCCGCGCTCGACGAGCCACGCGCGAGGATCGTCGAGACAGCTCGACCGACAGGAGCGGGGTCGTCGAACGAGACCGTGACCGTCGAACTCGACGTCGGCGATGGGTCGCTGCGGCGGCTGGTCGTGCGCATCCTTGGGCAATCGGTGACGACGTACTTCGATCCGGACATCGAGCGCCAGGCGGCGATGATGCGATGGATCGGGGACAACACCGACGTCCCCGTCCCCGACGTCGTCGGCGTCGAGACCGATCCGTCGGTGCTCGGCGGTCCGTTCATGGTCATGTCGCGGGTGCCGGGTGAGGCACCATCCGACTACCCGGGCTACAACATCGCCGGCTTCCGCGCCGACGGC
>CAYGLH010000327.1:0-808 GCA_964350535.1 uncultured Ilumatobacteraceae bacterium | reverse complement strand
AGCACGCGGTCGACCGGTTGGCCGCACTGCACCGCGCCGAGGTGACCTCGATCGATTTCCTCGGTGCCGGCCCACCGTCCGACGGGCTCCGCCAGTTGGTCGAGTACTGGCGCGCGGCGTACGAGTGGATGTCCCGGTCGTGCGACGTCGCTCGGTTCGAGCATCTGCTCCTCTGGGTCGAGCAGGCGATGCCGACCGATCCACCGACGGGGCTGTCGTGGGGCGATGCACGGATCGCCAACATGATGTTCGTCGGCTCCGACGTGGTCGCCGTGCTCGACTGGGAGATGGTGTCCCGGGGAGGACCGCTCGTCGACCTCGCCTGGGGGCTGATGTTCGATGTGATCCACTCCGACGACCTTGGCGTGCCGCGACTCGAGGGACTGGGCGACCGAACGGAGACGATCGCCCGCTGGGTGTCCGCCACCGGTCATTCGGTCGATGACCTCCGATGGCACGAGATCTTCGTGCATCTCCAGCTGTGCCTCGGGCGCACGACCGCCTACGCGCAGCGGCGACGAGCGGGCCTCGCCGTTCCCGGGCCGGGCGACGCACGCTCGGTCGAGAACCTCCTGCGACGGATCGACGTGCTCATGGCGCAGCGCTGAAGCGAGGGACAACCCGCAACCAGCGTGAGCAGGCCGGGCCTCAGTCCCGGCGCCACGTCCAGTCGCCGGCACCTTGCCCGCGCGCCTCGGCGCGCTCACGGAAGGGCCGCGGCGCGTCGAGCGGGACACCTGCCTCCAGGCGTCTTGCGAGCTCCCCTCCCTCGCTCCAGACGTGACACGTGCCGAGGTTGTCCCGCCAA
>CAYGLH010000326.1:0-4314 GCA_964350535.1 uncultured Ilumatobacteraceae bacterium | reverse complement strand
CCTGCGGTCGGCCGGTCCCGCAGGTGCACCGGCCCGGACGGCACCGGATCTACTGCACCAATGCGTGTCGGCAGCGCGCCTACCGGTGGCGCCGGCAGCGCGGGGTGCGCCTCCACGTCGCCCGGAACGGACCGGCGGACATGCTGTTCAACGCACGCCTCCACGCTCGGCGCGACCCACGCGATCCTGCTGCCCGGCTGCGCGACCGGCGCCACCGGCCACTCACCGCGTGCGGTGTGTTCGCCAAACGGCTGCGCAGCGACGGGCGCGCCCACAATCAGTTCGTCCCTGAATCACCGTCGTCGTGCGACTCGTGCATCGCCGTGATCGGTGTCGGGCCGTTCGGCTCCGGCATCCCACCCGAGACACGCCGGTACTGGCCGGCGTGGAGTCTCGAACCTCCGGCCGACTTCGCCACCCGCCGCCAGGCCTTCCGACCGCGATGATGTCGGTCCCGGTCAGATCGCCCGGCAGACCCGGCCGCGCTCAGCCGCTGACGCCGCAGACGACGTCGCGATTGATGCAGTTGGCGACCTCGCGCTCGAGCTTGTCCTGATCCCACACGTTCCAGAAGTCGGCGTGGCCGGTGAGCACCGAACCCGACGCCAGCGACAGGCCATCGGGCTCGACCGGCGGATAGTCGAGCCCGATCATCAACTGCGGCACGGCGACGGGGTGTGACTCCGGGCAGCCGTCGTCGCTGTACACCGCGTGGGCAGAGGAGCCGTACCCGGTGAGGCGTTCGCCGTCCCAGCAATCAGGGAAGGTGACGATCATCCGGAGCGTCGAGCCGCTGGGACAGGCCGGTGGCTCGGGTTCGCGCAATGCGCCCGTGCCGCACGACCACGCCACGACGCTCGTGTCCTGCGCCTCGGTGGCGCCGGCGTCTCCGCCGATCAGCATGAGGCCGGCCGGGTAGGCGACCACGTCGACGGGGTCGACCCCCTGTCCGGGCCGGTAGTACGCCGTCAGGCCGACCGGCTCGACCCGTTTGCCGGCGCCGTCGAGCAGCGACGGCGCCCAGTACGACGCGGTGTCGAGGCGCTGGTCACAGGAGGTGTCGGCCCCCGCCACCGCGTCGTAGTCGGGCGAGGAGCCGACGTCTGCATTGCCGAAGAACAGGTGCTGGTGGCTGGCACCCGGCAGGTCGGGATGGACGATCGGGTCGTCGAAGGCGACGTGGCTCAGGTCGCACTCGACGACCCACTGCGCCACCCGGCCCTGCGGACCGCGACGCTCCGGATCTGGGTCGGCAGTCGAGGACGACCCTGACGCGGAGGAGCCCCCACCGCTCCCGCAGCCGATCAGCGCGGCCGCGCAGAGCGCGGCCAGCGCTGCCGAACGCCGCAACGCCGGCGCCTCAGCCGCCCATCGCCGGGAGGGCGATCGCGTCGAGGTCGACCTCGTAGGGAACGTTCGTCGCCGGTTGGGCGGGTGCGGTCTCCGCGTCCGGCATGCCGTCGAGCACGGGGGGCTCGGGGGTCGGCGCCTCGGCGTAGTCGACCGACGGCGGGTTCGTCTCCTGGTCCGCCAGCCACGAGATCACGTCGAGCGGGTTGTTCGCCCAGTCTCCGCTGCCGTCGCCCTCGCACGGCGCCAACGTCTCGATGTCCGCCGGCGCAGATGTCGTGAACACGTTGCCCGCGAAGCAGTTGCGCAGGGTGGACGCATCGGTCGGGTCACCCGCCACGCCGATCCCCAGGTCGGCGACGCGGCTGTCGCTGATCTCGTTGTCGCGCACCGAGTTCTCGTACGAGTCCCACAGCAGGATCTCGGGGATCTCGTCGGGGAGCGGCAGCTGGAGCGACTCCTCGCAGGTCAGCTCCCACTCGTCCTCGGTCGGGAGGTCGTCGTTGGGAGTCTCCTCGAGGAAGGGGACGAGGCCGATGCCGGTCTTGTCGTGGTCGTAGACCAGGTTTCGCTCGATCGTGTTGCGGATGCCGCCGGCGACCACGATGCCGTTGCCCATCGCCAGGATCGCGACGTCGATGGCGGGCGTGTCCGGCTGGTTGTTCGAGTAGACCCGGTTGCCGACGATGGTGGTCTCGCGCTCGGGGTAGCAGAGTTCGTAGCTGCCCGAGTTCGGCACGATCCCGGCGCGATTGTTGTTGAACGTCGAGTTGACGATGAGCAGGTTGCCACCCGAGTCCGTGCCCGAGTAGCCGAGCCCGTTGTACTCGGCGGTCACGTTGTCGATCACGGCGTTGCAGGGGTAGCACTGGCCGATGTAGAAGCCGGCGTCGGGGCTGCCGGAGGCGTACGAGTGCTCGAGGACGCCGTTGACCGAGTCGAACGCGTAGATGCCGTAGTCGCCGTTGCGATAGGCGGTGATGTACGACGCGCGGTAGTTGTCCGCGTCCGTGAAGAACACGCCGTTGACGGTGTAGTTCTGCGCGGTCAGGTTCTCGACGGCGACGCCGGTGGCGCCGAGGACGCGGATGCCGTTGTCGAGCTCGAACTGCCCGTCGAGGATCACCTCGTTGCGGTCGGTGCCGCGGATGACGATCTCGTCGGTGGTCACGTCGACCGCCTCGTGGTACACGCCGGGCGAGATCAGCACGAGATCACCGGGTTGCGCCGCAGCAACGGCCTCGGTGATCGTGGTGAACTCGTCCGGAACAGCGAGGATGCCGTCGTCCGCGGCGTCCGGCGCCTCGGTCTCGGCCGGTGCCTCCGTCTCGGCGGGTGCCTCCGACTCGTCCGGCGCTTCGGTCGCAGCGGGTGCCTCGGTCTCGGCCGGGGCGTCCGTCTCCGCGACCGCCTCCGTCTCGGCGGGTGCCTCGGTCGACGAACTGTCGTCGTCGCCGCCGCACGCCGCGACGAGCACCATCGCGGCGCCGATCATCGCCGCAACACGTCGCTTCATCTGGGTCTCCTCAGCTCTCGGGTGGGACGACCACGACCCTGCCGATCATGCCGGCGTCGGTCGTGGCGTGAAGAGTGCAGTAGTAGTCGTAGACACCGGGAGTGTCAAAAACGTGGCCGTACTCGTCGCCGGGGACGAAGGCGTCCTTCTCGACGCCCCAGTCCAGCGACTCGTCGACAGGCTTGACATCGTGCTCGTTCCGTCCGCGGTTGATCCACAGCACCTCGGTGCCGGCCTCGACCTCGATGTCGGCCACCCGGAACGTGTTGTCGATCGCCCAGACCTCCTCGACGTCCCCGGTCGCGGGGAACGTCTCGGGCGCGTCCGGTTCGCCCGCCTCCGTGTCGGGCGCGTCGGCGTCTCCCTGCGGATCATCGCTCGGCACCGGCGCTCGCGTGGCGACCGGCTCGTCGGCAGCTGCCGTGTAGGCATCGGGGTAGTCCTCACCACACGCGGTGAGGAGGGTCAGCGCGCCGACGACGGCGATCGCTGCGGTGGACGTGCGGCGAAACATTCGCCACAGTCAAGCGTCCGAGCGGAGGATTCAGTCCCCGCTGTTCATCAGCGCCTGGGCGAAATCGTCGCGCAGGGTCTTCTTGGAGAACTTGCCCACGCTGGTCTTCGGCACCTCGTCGATCCACACGACACCCTTGGGGAGCTGCCACTTCGCGACCTTGCCCTGCAAGTGCTCGAGGATGTCCTCCTCGGTGACGTCCGCTCCCTCGGCCCTCACGACGCACGCCAGTGGTGCCTCGCCCCACCGTTCGTGGGCGACGCCGATGACCGCCGCCTCGACGACGGCGGGATGCGACATGATCTCGTTCTCGAGCTCGACGGAGCTGATCCACTCCCCGCCGGACTTGATCAGGTCCTTCGTCCGGTCGACGAGCCGGATGCGGCCCCGCCCGTCGATCGTGGCGACGTCACCCGTGCGCAGCCAGCCGTCGGCGGTGAAGCTCTCGCCGGCCCGCTCGTCGTTGTAGTAGGTGGCGGCGATCCAGTTGCCGCGGCACTGCAGTTCGCCGCTCGTCTCGCCGTCCCAGGGCACCTCGTCGGTGGTGTCGGGGAACACGACGCGGCACTCGGCACCGAAGACGATGCGCCCGACCTGCGTACGCAGGTCGGCCTGCTCGTCGGCGGGCAGGTCGAGCTGATCGGCGTCGAGATGGCACACCGAGGCGATCGGGCTGGTCTCGGTCATGCCCCACGCCTGCAGGATCGGCAGACCGAGCTGCTCGCGGTACGCCTCGGACAGCGACTTCGGCACGGCCGATCCGCCACACGGGATCGACCGGAGCGACGAGGTGTCGCGGCCCTTCAGCTCGGGCAGCACCGCCATCCAGATCGTCGGCACGCCGGCCGCGACGGTGACCTTCTCGTCGACGATCAGGTCGGCGATCGCCGGGCCCGAGAGGTCGGGACCCGGCATCACGAGCGTCGATCCCGCG
>CAYGLH010000325.1:0-4321 GCA_964350535.1 uncultured Ilumatobacteraceae bacterium | reverse complement strand
CTCGGCGCCCTCGCCGCGCTCGCCGCCGAGCAGCACTGGCAGGTGCTCAACGTCGTGTGCTCGCGCCGCTCGCCGCTCGCCCATGCCGACACCGCCGAGTTGTCACACCGTGTCGCCCCGGACCAGGTCGCCGCCGCGCTCGACGCGATCGACGGCCCACTCGTCGTGCTGGTCGACGACCTCCAGCGGCTCGACGACGCCGACGGCATCGAGGCGGCGCTCCGCCGGTCGGGGCCGACGCTGGTCGCGGTGTCCGGCCCGCCCGACTTCCTCTCGGGACGGTCCGGCGTGATGCGCTCGCTGCCGGCGATCACCGCCGGCGTGCTGCTCGCCCCGAGCGGCTCCCTCGACGGCTCGGCGATCGGCCTCCGGCGGCTCCCCGCCGAGTGGACGACGATGCCGCGGCCGGGGCGCGGGATCCTCGGTCTGGCGGGCGACCCGAGCGAGATCCAGGTACCGCTGCCGGCGTTGCCCGGCGTGTCGCCGACGGTCGTCTAGCCGAACGGGGTGCGCGTCCAGAGCTCGTCGGCGTCGTCCTCGTCGACCGGATCGGGCGTGCCGACCAGTTCGACGAGATCGATCGCGCCGGGGAACCCCGACAGCTCGACCGAGCCGTGGGGCACCGCCGAGATGTTGCGCGGGAGGTGCTGGATGTGCATCGTCGGCATCAGCACCTGCCGCCCGGTGGCGTAGTCGCAGAGCCGGGCCGCCATGTTGACCGCCGACCCGATGTAGTCGTCGCCCTCGAACAGCAGGGCGTGGCCGGTCGCCAAGCCGGCGCGCACCGTCAGCGGCGCGCAGATGTCGGCCGACTTGTCGCTCAGCTCGCGCACGAAGGCCACGGCATCGCGCTGGTCGATGGCCACCATCATGCAGCCGTCACCGAGCCACTTGGCGATCCGTTTCCCGCGCTCGGACGACGACGCCCGCACGATCGAGCGGAACGCGCCGAGGAGCCGGCCGGCGGCGTCGTCGCCGTAGGCCGCCGTGTAGTTCGTGAATCCGGAGAGGTCGACGAAGACGAACGTCCGGGGAACCCGCATGGGCGTTCAGACTACGCCGGGATCCCGCCCACGGCGCGGCCCATTCGAGCAACTACCCTGCTCCCATGGCGACGCGTTTCACGTACTCCCGCTGGGACGGCACGCAAACGGGGTTCGAGTTCGACGCCGATGCGGCGTTCGACGAGCTCACCGACGACCTGCTGTACCACGGCGACGTCAACGCCGCCCTCCGTCGGATGATGCAGGAGGGCTTGCGCGATCGCGACGGCGAACGCCTGCAGGGCCTGCGTGAGCTGCTGGAACAGCTCCGGCGCGAGCGTGAGGAACGGCTGTCCCAGAGCGACTTGGGCGGGGTCTACGACGAGATCAAGGCCGAGATCGACGACATCGTCGACGAGGAGCGCCACGCCATCGACAACGCCCTGCGCGACGCCCGCAACTCGGGCGACGAGCGGCGTGCCGACAACGCCCAGGCGGCCGCCGACGAGCGGAACATGCGGCTCGACCTGATGCCCGACGACCTCGCTGGCAAGGTGCGCGAGCTCGACGCCTACAACTTCGAGTCGGACGAGGCGAAGCAGCGCTTCGACCAGCTGATGGAGCGGCTGAAAGAGCAGCTCATGCAGCAGATGGTCGACCAGATGAGCGGCGCGATGCAGAACATGACGCCCCAGGACATGGAGCGCATGAAGGACATGATGGCGGCGCTCAACGAGGTGCTCGAGAAGCACCAGCGCGGCGAGGATCCGGGCTTCGAGGAGTTCATGGAGGAGTACGGCGACTTCTTCCCCGAGAACCCCGAGACGGTGGAAGAGCTGCTCGAGCAGATGGCCCGGCGCATGGCCGCGATGCAGGCGATGCTCAACTCGATGACGCCCGAGCAGCGCCAGCAGCTGCAGGAGCTGTCCGACCAGCTGATGGAGGACATGGACCTGCAGTGGCAGATGCAGCAGCTCTCGGGCAACCTCCAGCAGATGTTCCCGCAGCTCAACTGGGAGCAGTCCTACGACTTCGACGGCCAGGACCCGATGGGGTTCGCCCAGGCGATGCAGGCGATGCAGGACCTCGGCGACCTCGACCAGCTCGAGAACCTGCTGCGCAACGCCGCCAATCCCGGCGCGCTCGCCGAGGCCGACATGGACCGCGTGCGCGAGCTGATGGGCGACGACGCCGCCCGCTCACTCGAACGGCTCTCCGAGCTCACCAAGATGCTCGAGGACGCCGGTCTGATCGAGCAGAAGGAGGGCCGGCTCGAGCTCACCCCCAAGGGGCTCCGCCAGATCGGCTCGAACGCCCTCCGCGACCTGTTCTCCAAGCTGGCCAAGGACAAGTTCGGTCAACACGAGACGAGCAGCGTCGGGCAGGGTCACGAGCGCACGTACGACACGAAGGCCTACGAGTACGGCGACCCGTTCCAGCTCGACCTCAACCGCACGATCCGCAACGCCCTCCGGCGCACGGGTGGGGGCACGCCGGTCCGCCTGCACCCCGACGACTTCGAGATCGAGCGCACCGAGCACTACACCCGCAGCGCCACCGTGCTGATGCTCGACCTGTCGCTGTCGATGCCGATGCGCGACAACTTCCTTCCCGCCAAGAAGGTGGCGATGGCACTGCACAGCCTGATCACGTCGCAGTTCCCCCGGGACTACCTGGGGCTCGTCGGCTTCTCCGAGACGGCGCGGGTCCTCACGGCCGACCAGCTCCCGGAGGTCTCGTGGGACTTCGTCTACGGCACCAACATGCACCACGGGTTCACGCTGGCCCGCCAGCTGCTCGCCCGTCAGAACGGCACGAAGCAGATCATCATGATCACCGACGGCGAGCCGACGGCGCACATCACCCCCGACGGCTACCCGTTCTTCAACTACCCCCCGGTGCGCGAGACCGTCGAGGCGACGCTGCGCGAGGTGGTGCGCTGCACCAAGGAGCAGATCCGCATCAACACCTTCGGGCTCGGAGCCGACGGATCGTTGCGGGCGTTCATCGAGCAGATGACCCAGATCAACCGCGGCCGGGCGTTCTTCACGACCCCCGAGGCGTTGGGCGACTACGTGCTCGTCGACTTCATCGAGGGCAAGCGCGAGCTCGCCCGCTCGGCGCGCCGGGCCAGCTGACGCCGGCGGCCGATCGCCCGTCGGCGGTGACGGTGAGGATCTCGGCGCCGTCATCGGTCACGAGCACGGTGTGCTCGAACTGCGCCGACGGCCGATTGTCGTCGGTGTGCTCGGTCCAGCCGTCGTCGGCTTGATGGAACCTCGGCCTGCCCGACGTCAACATCGGCTCCACCGTGAACGACATGCCGGGGACGACGACGGTGTGGTCGTTCGGCTCGATGCAATGGTGGACGTGCGGGTCGGCGTGGAACGTCCTCCCGATGCCGTGCCCGCCGTACTCGCGGATCACGCCGTAGCCGCGTGACGCGGCGAACGGCTCGATGGCCCGGGCGATCAGCTGCAGGGGCTCGAACGGGCGGATCGCGGCGATGCCGCGCAGTGTCGCCTCGCGGGTCGTCTCGACGAGGTCGACGACGGCGGGGCCCGGGTCGCCGACGCAGAACGTCGCCGAGGTGTCGCCGTGCATGCCGTCGATGTAGGCGGTGACGTCGATGTTGACGATGTCGCCGTCCTCCAACGGACGGTCGTCGGGGATCCCGTGGCAGATCACCCCGTTCACGGACGTGCAGATCGACTTCGGGTAGCCGTGGTAGCCGAGGTCGCTCGGGTACGCACCGAGCTCGACGTAGGTGGCGTGGGCCACCGCATCCAGCTCGTCGGTCGTGCGTCCGACCTCGACCGCCGCACCGGCGCGCACCAGCACCTCGGCGGCGACCGCGCATGCCCGGCGCAGCCGCGCCGCCGACGCCGCGTCGTGGATCTGCGGGCTGCGCGACGTGGTGATCGCGCCGACGGTGGCGTAGTCGGGGCGGGCGATGCCCTCGGGAACCGGACGCGGCGGCGTGACCAGCCCGCGCCGCACGGGGGCGCGCTCGAGGTCGCGCCGGTCGCCGTGGCACCGCTTGTGCTTCCGGCCGCTGTCGCACCAGCACGGATCGTTCGCCTTCAACTTCACGCCGTCGTCCTCATTCGACCGGAGTCTACGGGCGTAGACGCGAGTCTGTCTACACCCCACGACATCGCTACGATCCGGGGTGTGGCGCCGATGGTCAACACCGAGGAGCTGATCGACTCGCGCGAGCTCGCCGCGCTGCTCGGGCTCACCCACCCGAACAGCGTCAGCCTCTACCAGCGCCGGTACGCCGACATGCCACGCCCGGTGGTCGACCTCGGCAACGGTCGACCGCGCCTGTGGTTGCG
>CAYGLH010000324.1:0-4340 GCA_964350535.1 uncultured Ilumatobacteraceae bacterium | reverse complement strand
TCTCCTGCTTGCGTTATTGTTTGCGTTTCGGGCCGTTGATGGGCTTATTCGCAAGTGGCCACGTTAGGGCGTGACTGGATTTCTTTTCACATAAACTGGATCGGTCACAGCCAAGCCCGCCATTCGGGGGCCAGGCCTGCCGATGGGAAACACCCTTGGAAATTGGCGTGGGATCGACGGGAGGGCGCCGGTTCGCCAAGCCCGCTCCGCAGATGGCCGCTTCTATACAACAATGGGGCCCGCCTTACGGCAGGGCCCCTTCATATGCAGCACATCGGATGCTCCGACGCCTAGCTCCCCGCGGCCATAAATTGCCCCGGGTGCGCAGGTCGTTAGTTCGCGCTGGCCTGGGCGAGTTCGATGGCCTCTACAACGGGCGCCGCGGGTTCGGCGGGAGCGTTTTGCGCCGCGGCCGCCTCGACCACGGCCGCGATCGTGGCCGCAACTTCAGGCCGTGCCTGGGCCTGCGCAGTCGCGGCGGTTTGGATTTCAACGGCGCCGGCCTGCACGGCGGCCTGCACTGCCGCGGCCTCGGCGGCGGGGGCAGACGCGGCGATTGAGCGGGTCGTCGTCGCGGCCGCCTCGACCACCCCCGAGACCGGTGCGGGGACCACGGCCGAGGGGGCGGGGGCGGGCCGCGGCCACGGGCACGTCGGTGCCCGAGTGGGCCATCGCGGGCGGCTGCGCGCGGTACTCGGTGTCGTCGGTCGAGGTGGTCTGCTCGCTCACCGTCTCGATGCCGAGTGCCTCGATGCCGCCCTTGCGGGCCCCGTGGATGCCGGCGGTGGTCTCCGAGTCGCTGGTGTACAGGTACGCAGCCTTGGTCGAGCCGAAGGCCTCGGTGAACGCGGCGTCGCTCTCCAGGTAGAGGCTGACGACGTTCGGGATGATGCGGAACACGTTGTCGCCGAGGTCGGTGACGCCCGCCCCGGCGAGACCGGCGGCGACGACCGGCATGCCGGTCTCGACGGCCTGCGGTGCGGCGGCGAGGAACGAGGGCGTCAGGGTGAACCCGACGATCGCGTCGACGCCGTCCTCCTCGACGAGCTTCAGCACGCCGGCGACCGCTTCCTGCTTGTCGGCCTTCGTGTCGACCGACACGATCTCGATGTCGAAGCCCTCGAGGAAGCCCTCCGCCTCGACCTCCGACAGCGCCAGTTCCATGCCGGCCAGCTCGCTGCTGCCGATGTTGCTGATGGCCGCCGGCCCGGTGATGTCGAGCGGCACGCCGACCTCGACGACGATGGTCTCGCCCGATGCGTCGCCGTCACCGTCGGCCGGTGCCTCGGTCTCGGCGGGTGCCTCCGTGTCTGCCGTGTCGCCGTCTGCCTCGGCCGTGTCACCGCCGCTGTCGGTGGTGTCCTCGGCTGCTGCCTCGGTGTCGGCTGACGCGTCGTCGGACGAATCGTCGTCGTCCCCACACGCTGCAACTACAAGTGTCAACGCGCCCAGCGACGCGACTACACGCTTGCCCTTCATGGCGGATCCCCCTCTGGTCCGTGAATATGAATCGCGATTCAATCACAGCATGGTGACACCCGTCAACAACTGTGACGCGCCGTGCTGATCGTGCGGGCGCTGCGCCCGCGCTCGTCAGTCGACGGCGTCGTGGGTCGGCAGATCGTGCGGCACGATGCCGATCCAGGCCGTCGGGTCGGCGCTGAAGTCCATCGCCCGCAGGCGCGCCTCGCTCCGCCTGGCACCGAGCGCCCGGAGGACCTCCCAGCGATCGGCGCAGCGCAGCGTCAGGGTCGGCATGCCCGCGCCGATCGTCCACGTGCCGCCGTCGCTGACGATCTCGAGCGACCCGATCTCGGCGGCGGTGGCACTGGCGTCGAGGTTCGACAGCAGCCGATCGAGGGCGTAGTCGAGCGCCGCGTCGTCGCGTGCCGGCGGCTGATCGAGTGCGCCGCGCAGGTCGTCTTCGTGCACGATCGCGTCGTACAGCAGCGAGCCCCAGGCTCCCTCGTTCTTGTCGAGCAGCGCCGCGTAGTCGGCGCCGACACCGTCCCACTCGGCCCAGTTCTCGAGCGCGCTGCGGCCCGTACGGTCCGCGACGTGGCCGTCGACCCAACCCTGCACGTCGTCGCCGGGATAGTCGCGCGCCAGCAGCGCCGAGGCGGTGCCGGCGAGATGGGCGAGCAGATCGGCGACGTCCCAGTCGGGACACGCCGGCACCGTGACGCCGTCGCCCTCGCCACCGTTGCTGCGCAACACGTCGCCGATCCTGGCGATCGCTGCGGTGTACAGCACGCCGACGTCGTCGGTGTGGGCACGCTCGAACATCTCGGTCCTCCTGCTTCCGTCCTGACTCCCCGGCGGGTCGATCCCCCGATGTGGACAAGCGACAACTTACCGAACCGTCCGCCGTCGAGGCGACGCCGCGATCCGGCTCGGCCCCCGCACCGTCCATCTGGCAGAGTTCGCATCGAGATCTCGACGTGAGTCGCCGCTCGGACGCAGTACCCACCACCACGCCGTCACCACTCCGGGAGAGGCCATGTTCCGTCGCACGTCGATCCTGCTGCTCGCCGCCACGCTGCTGGCGGTCTCGTGTTCGGGCGACGACAGCGACAGCACGTCGAGCGAGCCCTCGTCATCCGATCCCGCGCAGGGGAGCACCACGGTTCCCGAGACCGCCCCGCCCGACACCGACGCCCCCGACTCGTCGGACGGGGACGCGCTCGACGGCGACGGACTGACGCTCGGGATGCTCGCGCCTTCCCCCGGCCTGCTCTCGACGGTGTTCGCCGGGACGGCTCGCGGCGTGAACCTCGCCGCCGACGACGTGGCCGCCGGTGGCGGCGTGCTCGGCGGGCCGCTCGTCGTCGAACAGACGACCGCCGCGCTCGACGGCAACGAAGCAGCGGACGTGCCGGCGGCCGTCGCCGCCGGTGCTGCGGCGCTGGTCGGGCCGACGGGATCAGCCGATGCCGTCGAGTATCGCGACGCCGTCGCGGCAGCCGACTCGATCTCCTGCAGCCCGACCGCCAGCGTGCCCGGTCTCACCGACGGCCAGGAGACGTTCGGGCTGTTCCGGACCGCGCTGCCCGACGACGTCCTCGTCGCGTATCTCGCCGACGTCATCGAGGCCCGGCGCGACGCCGACGCCCCGGACGACCCGTGGAGGGTCGCCATCGTCGCCCGCTCCGACGACTACGGCCTGTCGGTCGGCAACGGCCTCGCCGCGGCCTTGCAGGCGCGAGGGCTGGAGCCGACCGTCGTCGACTACGCCGCGCGCCGTGTCAACTTCGTCGGGACGGCCGAGGCGGTGACGTCGCTCGAACCGGATCTGACCGTGATCGTCTCCTACGAGGAGGGCGCCGGTGTCGTCACCGAGCTGATCCACGCCGGCGTCGCGCCGACCTCGATGCTCGGGCTCGACACGTTCTTCCGGCCGCGGATCGCGACGCTGTCGACCCCGGGTGGGAACCCCGAACTGCTCGACGGCTTCACGATGGTCGGCGCGATCGGCACCCGCGCGTTCCTGGATCGACTCGCCGAGGCTGATCCCAACGGCCAGGTGATCGGCGCGGCGCAGGCGTACGACTGCGCGGTCGTGCTCGCGCTGGCGACGCAGGCCGTCGCCGATGGCGTCTCGCCCAGCGTGAGCGATGCCGTGCTCGAGGTGACCGCCGACGGCGCCACGTGCACGACCTACGCCGACTGCCTCGCCAAGCTCACCGCAGGCGACGACATCGACTACGACGGCGTGTCGGGCAACCTCGCCATCGACGACGAGGGGAACCCCTCGTTCGCCCGCTTCTCGACGGCGACGATCGTCGACGGCGCGGTCGGGGATCTCACGACGACCGACATCGACATCGCCGAGATCCGCCGCACCGAGGCGGCCTACGCATCGGCCGCGTTCAACACCAAGCTGCAACAGGCGCTCAGCTTCCTCGGCTTCTACGAGGGCCCGATCGACGGGCTCGACAGCCCGGAGCTGACCGCCGCGCTCGCCGCGTTCCAGGCGTCGGTCGGCCTGCCGGCGACGGGCGTGTTCGACGATGCGACCGATGCCGCGCTGCGCGCCGCGCTCGGCGAGTACGCCGACCTGCTCGATGCCACCACGTCGGAGATCCAGGTGCTGCTGACCGAGCTCGGGTACTACGACGGACCGGTCGACGGGGTCTGGAGCAGCGCCGTGAGCGACGCCGTGCGGGCGCTCCAGCGCGACCTCGGCGTGCCCGAGACCGGCGTCTTCGACGCCGCCACGCTGCGGGCGATCCACGCCCAGGGCGTGATCGACGCCTCGACCACGACCACGACCACCGAACCGTCCGCCACGACCGCTGCACCCACCACGACCGTGGCACCCGCCACGACCACTGCACCCA
>CAYGLH010000323.1:0-4342 GCA_964350535.1 uncultured Ilumatobacteraceae bacterium | reverse complement strand
GGGTGGAGCGCCGCCCAGCTGGCAGGCCGCCGGGGGGCACGCTGTTGCCTTGACGCGGCGGGCGCCCGAGCTCGGGGCCGCGGTGCGGGCCACCGCCCATCCGAACCCGTGGGTCGGTGCTGTGCTCGTCGTCGGCGGCCGTTCCTACGAAGGGGCGACCGAGGCTCCGGGCGGCCGCCACGCCGAGGTCGTCGCGCTCGACGCGGCGCCCGACGATGTGGTCGCCGGCGCCACGATCTTCACCACGCTCGAACCGTGCTGTCGCTTCGACGGGAAGCGCACCCCGTCGTGTGCCGAGCGGCTGATCGACGGCGGCGTCCGGCGGGTGGTGGTCGCGCTCGAAGACCCCGATCCGCGCGTCGCTGGCCGCGGCATCGCGATGTTGCGCGACGCGGGCGTGGAGGTCGACGTGGGGTTGTGCGCCGACGACGCGGCGGCGCTGCTGACGCCCTACGTCCACCACCGGACGACCGGCCGTCCGTTCGTGGTGCTCAAGCTGGCGGCGACCCTCGACGGCGGCACCGCTGCACCGGACGGCTCGAGCCGGTGGATCACCGGCCACGAGGCGCGCCGCGACGTCCATCGGCTCCGTGCGGAGAGCGACGCCGTCCTGGTGGGTGCGGGCACCGTCCGCGCGGACGATCCTGCACTCACCGTGCGCCACGTCGACG
Source organism: uncultured Ilumatobacteraceae bacterium (assembly GCA_964350535.1). GTDB lineage: Bacteria > Actinomycetota > Acidimicrobiia > Acidimicrobiales > Ilumatobacteraceae > CAYGLH01. The sequence continues at coordinate 3,671 of CAYGLH010000323.1, read as the reverse complement.
GTCCCGACCCGCGACGCATCGTGCTCGGCACTGCGCCGGCCGGCGCGGCGATCCATCCGTGCACCGAACTGTCCGGCGACCTCGATCTCGCCCTCGAACGCCTCGGGGCAGAGATGGTCGTGCAGCTCGTCGTCGAAGGCGGCGCGACGGTCGCCGGCGCCTTCCACCGCGCCGGCCTCGTCGATCGCTACGTCGTGTACCTGGCGCCGGCGCTGTTCGGCGGCGACGACGCCCGCGGCCTGTACGCCGGTCCCGGTGCGGCGACGATCGACGACGTCTGGCGCGGTCGGATCCTCGACGTCCGGCACCTCGGCGACGACCTCGCGCGGCGCTGACCACCGCGCGTCCGAGCAACTCGTGAACATCTGTCGGCGCCACGCCGACAGGAGTTCACGAGGTCGAATCGGACCGGGCGATCAGCTCGCCAGGAAGCGTTCGACGACCTGCCAGAACGGATCGCGGGTGTCGTGGGCGTCGTGGATGAGGTGACCGGCGCCGGCGATCGTGGTCGTCTCCACGGTCGGGCTCGTCGCCGACAGCTTCGCCAGGTCGCTCGGCCGGGTCACCGCGTCCGGGGACGCCGGGTCGGCGGCGACGGCGGTGACCGGCACCGTGATCGGCGCGTTCGGGTCGAAAGCAGCGACCATCGTGCCCTCGACCACGCCATCGAGCACCGTGGCGTCGACGTGCAGCATCCCGTACGCCATCGTCTCGACGCCGTCCGCGATCAGCAGCTCGCCGAACGTCGGGCCCGCGGCGCTCGGGGTCATCGTCATCACCTGCGCGAGGTCGGGGGTGGACATGCCGCTCGCCTGGAGCTGCGGGATCGTCTGGCGCATCAGCCGGAACGCCTCGGCGAGGGCGTTCTCCTCGCCGTCGTCGCTGCGGAGCCCTTCCCCGTCGGCGAGGTCGGCGAGCGGCGCGTCCTCGAGGAGCGCGGCGCGCACGAGGTCGGGCCGCTGCTGCGCGAGGGCGGCGGCCGTCGCCCCGCCCAGCGAGTGCCCGATCACGAGTGCCGGGCCACCGGCCACCTGCTCGCAGACCGCGACGGCGTCGCTGACGTAGTCGGCCATCTGGTACTTCCCGGGGGCTCGATCGGACTGTCCGTGCCCGCGGAAGTCGAGCCGGATCACGCGGTGGGCGTCGGAGATCTTCGGCACCATCCAGTCCCACGTCCGCGAGCTGGAGATGATGCCGTGGAGCAGCACCACGGGAGGCGCGCTGTCGGGGCCCTCCACCACCACGTTGAGTTCGAGTCCGTCGCTCTGGATCGTCATGGCGGCGATCGTAGGGACTGGACGTGGCCCGCGACGGCGTCGGGGTGACGCCGGTTCCCGCTCAGCGGTCGGGGACGAGCCCGTACACGATGGTGTCGCGACGCTCGGCGAGGCGTTCGAAGCCGTACGCCTCGTAGAAGCCGACCGCCCCGTGGTTCGCCGCCGCCACGCCCAGTTGCACACCAGGCGATCCGGCGGCGCCCAGCTCGGCGATGAGCCGGTCGAGCAGCCGTCGCCCGGCGCCGTGTCCCTGCGCACGCGGCAAGAGGTTGATGTGCAGGTGTGACGGGTAGCGGTCGAGGAAGGTGGCGTCGGCACGTGGTGGCGTGTGCAGCAACTCGATCGCCTTGCGGTCGGCCGGAGGACGCGTCCGGTCGGCCCCGGCGTCGAGCGGGTAGCGGTCGCGCAGCGCGGGCCACCACTCGTCCTCCGCGCGCCGTTCGAACTCGCCGGAATCCAGCGCGCCCACGACATAGCCGACCGGCACGTCGTCCGCTCCGACGGCGACCACGGCGTGCTCGGGTTCGAGCGCCAGGTAGGGCCCGACCCAGACGTGACCGACCAACTCGAGGTCGTCGTGGAGCTTCGAGGCGTCGGCGCCGGCGGCCGCGGTGCGGAGGCAGATGTCGTACAGCGCGTCGCGGTCGCCCGGAGTCGCCGGGCGGAGGAGCAGGGCGGTCACCGCAGCATCACGCCCGGGAGCATACGAGCCGCACCGATCTCGTACCCTCGCCGCGAGGAGCCACCATGGGACGCAAGATTCTGCTCATCACCACCGACCAGCAGCGCTATGACTCGCTCGGCTGCAACGGCGGGGTGATCGCTCGCACGCCCGTCGTCGACCGTCTTACCGACGATGGCATCCGCTACGGGCGTGCGTACGGCCAGTCGACCGTGTGCATGCCGGCCCGCGCGACGATCCTCACCGGGCAGTACCCGCGCACCCACGGCGTCGTCGCCAACGGCGTGCCGCTGCCCACCGACGCACCCAGCGTCGCCGAGGAGATCGGCGCCGCTGGGTACCGGACGGCCCTGATCGGCAAGGCGCACTTCGAACCGATCGCCGACCCCGAGCGCCGCTGGGCCGAGAACCGACTCGCCCGCGAGGGGAGCACGGGGCCCTACCGCGGGTTCGAGCACGTCGAGTTCGCCAACCCCGGCCCGTGGGGCAGCTCGCACTATCCGGTGTGGATGCGCGAGCACGCGGCCGACCACATCGCCGGGTTCGCGCCGATCTTCACGCCGACGCCCGGCGGCCAGACCGGCGCGCCGGAAGTGACCGACAACCCGGTGCCGCGCGACCTCTATCACACGGACTGGGTCGCCGAACGGACGATCGGCTGGCTCGACTCGCTCGACCCGGACGACGACTGGTTCTGCTGGATGAGCTTCCCCGACCCGCACCACCCGTGGGACCCGCCGGCGTCCGAGCGACATCGCGTCGACTGGCGCGACGTGCCGCTGCCGGCGGGGCATCCGGGCAGCGTGCAACGGGCGCGCCAGATCCTCGCCGCCAAGCCGGCACACTGGCTGGCGTGGTACGAGGGCCGCGTCCCGAACGTCGACGCGGCGCCCGGCAACCTCGTGCCGGCCGACCTCCCCGACGACCAGCTGCGTGAGATCAACGCCCTCGTGCACATCGAGAACGAGCTGATCGACGAGGCCTGCGGTCGCGTGCTGGCGGCGGTCGATCGGCGGGGGTGGGGCGACGACACCGACGTGTTGTTCCTCACGGACCACGGCGAGCTGCAAGGTGACTTCGGGCTGCTCTACAAGGGTCCGTACCACACCGACGCGCTGCTCCGGCTTCCGCTCGTGTGGCGTCCGGCTCCGAACGCCGGCGTCGCTCCGGCGACCGTCACGGAGCCGGTCGGCCAGCTCGACATCGCCCCGACGCTGTGCGCGATCGCCGGGATCCCGGCGCCGGACTGGATGCAGGGTGCTGCACTGCCGACGGCCGGCGGGTCGGGGCGCGAGCGGGTGCTGTCGGAGTGGGACAGCCAGCTCGACAACGGCTACCGCCTGCGTACGATCGTTCGCGACGGCTGGATGTGCACGGCCTACGAGCCGACCCGGACCGATTGGGGGCTGCCCGTCTCGACGCTGCTCGCGGTGTACGGCCGGGAGGACGCCACGGACCGGGTGATCTACGACGGCACCGAGGGCGAGCTCTACGACCTCGAGGGCGATCCGTTGCAGTGGGAGAACCGGTGGGACGACCCGTCGTGCCGGGCGCTCCGCGACGACCTCGTCGCCGACCTCTACGACAGCTTGCCGCCGCGACGCGATCCGGAGCTGCGGGTGGAGGCGATGGCCTGACGCGCTCGCGGCCTCAGGGCCGACCGACCGTCAGGGGATGAGGACCGGCTTGATCACACCACCGGCCAGCGAGGA
>CAYGLH010000322.1:0-4368 GCA_964350535.1 uncultured Ilumatobacteraceae bacterium | reverse complement strand
CGTCGCATGCCGACCCGAGAACCACGATGCGCTACGACCGAGGCCGAGGATCACTCGACCGACACGCCACCTACATCGTCGCCACCTTCGTCGCCGGGGCCAGCCGATGACCACCCTCGGCGGTCATGGCCGACCACCGACGTAACGATCGAGCTGCCGGATGTAGGACGGTCAAGGACCTACTACTCCACCGTCGCTATGCGTGCGTCCGAATAGGCGTGATGGGACCCCAACGGCACCAGCGCAACATGGCCCGGCCAGACCACTCTTGTCGCGGTCCAGTTCGTCAAGATGTCGGCCGCGACGGCCGCCATCACTCGAGCCAGCGGACGACTCGAACGCCGACCGGCGGCTCGCCTTCTCGGCGTTCGCCCTGCCCGTCGGCTCGGTGCTGTTTCGGTTCCGCTCGCTCCATCGCGGAACCCACCCGCACGACGAGGAGGGGCCCTGATCTATGTGCGTGGTGCGATCGAGAACGGGAGGTCGAGGTGCCTAGGCGACCCATGTGGGGTTCTGCTGGCTAGAGCGGTGCGGCTTCGCGGGCTGTGACTGAGTGGAGCGTTCCGTTGGCCAGGCGCGTGGTGCGGTCTGGGTCGGCGAGTTGGTGGGGGGCGTGGGTGACCACAACGGTCGCGGTTTGTCGGGTGGCGGTGAGTTCGGCGAGGAGCGCCATGATCTCCCGGCCGCGGGAGTCGTCGAGCGCTGCGGTCGGTTCGTCGGCGAGCACGACCGAGGGGTTGCCCATGAGCGCGCGGGCGATGGCGACGCGCTGGCGTTCGCCGCCGGAGAGCTGGCTGGGTCGGTGATCGCGCCGGTCGCTGAGCCCTACGGTGTCGAGGAGTTGGCGGGCCTGGTCGCGGTCGTCGGTAGTGATCTTGCCGTCGAGGTGGGCGACGAGTTCGAGCTGTTGGATGGCGGTGAGCGATGGGAAGAGGTTGGCGCTCTGGAAGATGAGGCCGATTTGGTCTCGTCGGACGGCGGCCCGCCGACGGTCGGGTGCTTCCGAGAGGTCCTCGCCGTCGATCAGGATCTGGCCGGCGTCGGGTCGGCGCAGGAGCCCTGCGACGGCGACGAGCGTGGACTTGCCGGACCCGGACACGCCGGTGACCGCGATCAGCTGGCCGGCCGCGACCGAGAGTGTGGTGCCGTTGAGGATCGTGAGACGGTCGGGGCCGTCGGCGACAGTGACGTGGATGTCTTGCAGTTGGAGTGTCATGGGTTCTCAGGGTTGAGAGGTGAGGGTGATGGCGGGATCGACGCGGGTGATGCGTCGGAGGGCGACGAGGCTTCCGAGCATTCCGGCGATGATGAGCAGGACGGCAGAGGAGATCAGTGATCCGGCTTCGAGTCGGAACGGCACTGTGCCGCCAATGAGTGATCCTGCTCCGACGGCGACGACCATGCCGAGCGTGGTGGCTGTGACGAGGATCATTGCGAGCTGGCCGAGCGCGTCTCGTACGACGTAGGTCGTCGAGGCGCCGAGTGCTTTCAGTAACCCGATCTGGTTGGTGCGTTGCACGGTCCAGACGGTGAAGAACGCGCCGACCACCAGTGCCGAGATGACGACGAGGAAGGTCCGGATCAGCGACATGGTGGCGCTCTCGGCGGCGAAGCCGGGTGAGCCGTCGTAGGCCCCCGTCCTGGTGTACAGGTCCATGCCGTTCTGGTCGGCGACGGCTGCGAGATCGACCTCGCCTGGGTCGCGCAGCGCGACAGCGTTGAACCGGTCGCGGTGGTTCTCCCCGTAGACGAGGTTCTGCCACGTGTCCAGCGAGGTGAAGGCGATCGACACGTGACCGTAGGAGCCGCCATAGGTGAAGCCAAGCACTGGGAGCGTGATGTCGGGCCCGACCACGGTCAGCTCGTCTCCCACCTCGATGCCCTCATCGGCGAACGCGTCGCTGAGCACCAGACCTCCTGCTTCGAGCGCGGGATCTCCTCGTTCGTCAGTAGCGAGGAAGCTCCCCGGCGGAGTGCCCAGCAGGGCCAGGTCCACTGTTGCTCCGTCGGCGGTGCGGGCGTTGAAGAACGACAGCCCGACCGGGGTCGCGTCGTCTCCGAGGAGGTCCTGCCAGGGTGCCAGCTGTTCGGGGCCGAGGCTGGATCGGCTGAACTCCGAACCGGACCCATCCTGGAACGCCAGATGCGTAAGAGGCAGGCGTCGGAGTCCGGAGATGCCGTCATCGACAAGGCCCGTCGCCAGGCCCGATAGCAGACCGGCCAGCAGCGACACCAGGGCGATGACCGCACCGACGAGCGCGAAGCGGCCACGGGCGATGAGGAGATCTCGCAAGGCGAGGTACATGGGGACCTTTCAGCGATACGACGGAATGTCCCACGCATCGTGGCGTCGACCGCGGCCGATCAACATCGCCCCGGGGGTTGGTCGCGAACCATCCAAAAGGATGAACCGTCGTGCGGGGCCGGGGCCGTTCCTAAGCTGACTCGAGTGACCGACTACGACGGAGCCGCCGCGGCACAGAACCGGTCGATGCGCATGCTGCGGGTGGTCCAGCACGTGCTGTTCACAGCGATGGTCGTGCTCGGTCTGGTCCGTTCCGCATTCGACGACGGGACCACGGCGACCGAGGTGGTCGTAGCTGCCGCACTCCTGGGCTGGTACTGGGCAGGCTGGGACGGGGCCCGGGGGCGGTGGCGACCCTCACCGCGAACGTGGCTGGCCGCGCTGACCGGCTTGTGCCTCGCTGCCGTGTGGGTTTCAGCCGATTTCGCCTGGGTGTCCTTCGCCGTGTTCGTCGTGTTCGCCACCACCCTCGCACCGATCCCCGCGGTCGCCGCGATCGTGACCATGGCGGCAGGGACCGGTGCGATCCTGGTCGGACGCTGGCCCGAAGGCGGACACTGGGCCGCGCAGATCGTCGGTCCGCTCGTCGGGGCGGCGGCGGCCGGCGCGCTCGTCGGCGTCGGCCGCGTTGCCGCCGCCGAGACCTCCGAGCGTCAACGACTCCTCGACGAACTCGTCGCCACCCGTGACGACCTGGCCCGCGCGAACCTGGCAGCCGGGGCGAGAGAAGAACGCGAGCGGCTCACCGGCGAGATTCACGACACCCTGGCTCAGGGCTTCGCCTCCATAGTGATGGCCGCTCGGCGGGCCCGCCGAGCGTTGGATGACGACAATGCATCCGCCACCGCCGCCGAGGTCGACCACATCGAGCAACTCGGCCGAACAGGCATCGACGCGGCTCGGCGCCTCATGGGCGCCATGGCCCCCGTCGAGCTCGACGATCACACTCTCCGTTCGGCGTTGGCGCTGCTTGCCGTCATCGACCCTCGGCCCGGTCCACTGGCCGTCGATGTCCGTTTCGACGGAGATGATGAGTGCGTTTCGATCGAGATCGAAGGCGCTCTCCTGCGGATAGCCCAAGAAGCGCTGACAAACGCCCGCCGCCACGCCAAGGCAAACCGGGTCGTCATCACCCTGACCTGCCAACCCTCGGCGGTGAGCATCGACATCGTCGACGACGGTGTCGGGTTCGATGCGGATGCCGTCCGAGGCCCCGGGTTCGGACTCCCGAGCATGCGCGGTCGGGCCGAACAGCTCGGCGGAACGCTCACCATCGATTCCGAGCTGGGCCAGGGCACGACCATCAACGCAACGATCCCGCTGCGACCCGTCCCATGATCCGAACCGTGATCGTAGACGACCACCCCGTCGTGCGTGCAGGTCTGCGCGCAGTTCTCGAAACAGCAGACGACATCGCGGTCGTGGGTGAGGCCCACGACCACGACACCGCGGTCGCCACGATCGCCGACCTCGAACCCGACGTTATGGTGCTCGACCTCCATCTTGGAACCGGACCGAGTGGACTCGACGTGCTGCGCCAGGTCCAACGATCCCGGACCCGCCCACGCGTGCTGATCGTCACCGTCTTCGACAACGACATCGACATCGACGCCGCACTCGAGGGCGGTGCCGCCGGGTACGTCCTCAAGGACGCGCCCGAGCTCGACCTCATCAGCGCCGTTCGCGCCGTCGCTGTCGGCCACCAGCCACTCGATCCCCGGGTAGCCGCCAGAGTCGTGACCAGATCAATGCGCAACCCCGACGTCCCCTCGCCACGAGAACTGGAAGTTCTCGCCGCGGTGGCCGAAGGACACGACAACGCCACCATCGCCCGCAACCTCTACATCAGTCAGGCCACGGTTAAGTCCCACATCGCCAGCGTGTTCGCCAAACTCGGTGTGTCCACCCGCACCGGCGCCGTGGCAGAAGCACGCCGGCGGGGCCACTTGCGGTGAAGCTCGACCAAACTACGATGTCGCGAGGCGAGAGCCTCGATCGGCCACGCCAACGCGGCCAAGGCGTTCGGAACCGCCGTCCTGCTGTCCGGTGTCAACTCGAAGAAC
>CAYGLH010000321.1:0-4393 GCA_964350535.1 uncultured Ilumatobacteraceae bacterium | reverse complement strand
GTGGTCGTGTCTCGGTGGTCGTGGCTCGGTCGTCGTGGTGGTCAGGGATCATGGCGTCGGACCGCACCGGCATCCGCGACCCTGTGAGACCCCCTTGTCATCATGGGCCACATGTTGATCGCAGTGATGTTGTTGGGCATCGTCCTCGCCGTGGGTGCCGGTGTCGGGGGGTACGTCCTCGCCACGCGCACGGCCGCCGAGCGCGACGAGCGTCGCGACGCGGCCGACGAGGCACGGGCCCACGACGTCCAACTCGCCATCGACGCGGCCGTGCAACGGGCGGTCGCCGACGCTCGCGAACAGGCCACGGGCGAGCGCGACGCGGCGGTCGCCGCCGCGCTCCAGCAGAGCGCGGTGCTCCAGCGCGAGCAGTTCGAGGCGGCAGCCGCCGCGGCGCAAGAGCGCGCCACGCGCGACCTGGCCGGCAAGAAGGACGTCATCGACTCGCGGCTCGATCAGGTGCACGACGAGATGCGTTCCGAACTGGCCAAACTCGCCGAGTCGGTCGCCGGGCTCGGGCGTTCGAGCTCGCAGCAGTTCGGCGAGGTCAAGAACGCGCTCGATGCACACGCGGAGATCACGACCACGCTCTCGGCGTCGGCGTCCTCGCTGCGCGCCGCGCTGGCGAACTCCCACGCCCGTGGGCAGTGGGGCGAGCGGATGGCCGAGGACGTGCTGCGCCTGGCGGGCTTCCACGAGAACGTCAACTACACCAAGCAACGGCAGATCGACGGTGCGTCCGGGCGCCCCGACTACACGTTCTCCATGCCCAAGGGGCAGGTGCTCTACATGGACGTGAAGTTCCCGATGGCGGCCTACCTGAAGTACCTCGAGGCCGGCACCGACGCCGAACGCGACGCCCACCTCAAGCGCTTCCTCACCGATGTCCGGGCGCGCGTGCGCGAGCTGTCGAAGCGCGAGTACGCATCGGCCGGGTCGTCGAACAGCGTCGACTACGTGCTCTTGTTCATCCCCAACGAGCAGCTCACCGGCTTCATCCACGAGCACGACCCGGTGCTGCTCGACGACGCGATGGGCGAAAAGGTCGTGATGTGCTCGCCGCTCACCCTGTTCGCCTTCCTCGGTGTCATCCGCCAGGCGTACGACAACTTCATGATCGAGCAGACGAGCGACGAGATCCTGCAACTGCTCGGCAAGTTCGGCAAGCAGTGGGAGAAGTACAACGAGCATGTCGAGAAGGTCAAGCGCCGGTTCGATGCGCTCGACAAGGACTTCGATCAGCTCACCGGTACCCGCCGTCGGCAGCTCGAGAAGCCGCTCCTCCAACTCGATGCGTTGCGCGTCCAGCGGGGCCTCGCGGTCGACGGCGAGCTGTTCGCGGAGTCCGGCGACGACACCGACACGCCGCCGGGCGGCACGCTCCGGGCGCTCGGGGCGTAGCCGCACCGCCCGGTTCGTGCTTGGATCGTTCCCATGAGCCAGCCCGCCCTCGACTTCGGCGAGGAGTTCGACGATGCCAGCAACCCGACCTACACGGTCGGCGAGCTGGCCGAGGCGGTCAACGCCAGCCTGCGTCGGGGGTTTCGCGAGGGCGTGTGGGTCCGTGGCGAGATCACCGGGTGGAGCGATCGTGGCAAGCACGCCTACTTCACGCTCGCCGACGACGGTGACGAGCGGGCCGTCGTCAATGTCCAATTCTTCGCCAATGCTCGAATGCGGCTGCGGCCGATGCTCCAGCGCCACCGTCTCCGCCTCGCCGACGGCATGAAGGTGCGCATCTTCGGCTACCTCGACTACTACGCGCCGACCGGTCGGCTCGGGCTGAAGATGACGGGCATCGACCCGCGCTACACCCTCGGCGACATCGCCCAGTCGCGCGAGCAGGTCATGCAACGGCTGGTCGCCGACGGCCTGCTCGATCGCAACCGCGGGCGGGAGCTGTCGGTGCTCCCGCTGCGCATCGGCGTCGTCACCAGCGTCGGGTCGGCGGCGTGGCACGACTTCCACCACGAGCTGGAGGCCAGCGGCTTCGCGTTCGATCTCGCGGTCGTCGACGTGCGGGTGCAGGGCGACACCGCTGTGCCGATGGTGGCGGCAGGAATCACCACGCTCGCCCGACACCACCTCGACGCGGTGGTCGTCATCCGTGGCGGCGGCGCCCGCAACGAGCTCGCCGTGTTCGACGCCGAGCCGATCGCCCGTGCCATCGCCGCCTCGGCCAGCCCCGTGATCACCGGGCTGGGCCACGAAGTCGATCGCAGCATCGCCGACGAGGTCGCCCACACCGCAGCCAAGACACCCACCGCCTGCGCCGGCGTGCTCATCGACCGGGTCGCCGCCGCGTGCGGGCGGGCCGAGGACGCCTGGCGCCACATCCAACTGCGCTCGCAGGCGGTGCTGCAGGCAGACTCGGCCGCCCTCGCCCAGCGTGGGCATCGCATCGCCGGGCGCACGCACGCCGCCCTCGAACGGGCCGACGAGCGGATCGGCGTCCGCACGGAACGACTGCTGCGAACCGCCCCGCTCGCTCTCCAACAGGCGGGCGCCGGTGTCGACCACCGGGCCACGCGGGTCGGCGCGCTGGCACCCGCTCGCCTCGCCGCCGCCGACGGCGCCGTGCAGCGCGCCGCGCAGCGCCTCCACGACCTGCCGCAGCGCCACCTCGAACGGGCGTCCGCCCGCCTCGACGTGCTCACCGCCCGCGTCGGCGCGCTCGATCCGGCCGTGCAGCTGGCGCGCGGCTGGTCGATCACCCGTGGTCCGGGAGGCGCCGTCGTTCGCTCGGTCGCCGATGTGGCCGCCGGCGACGAGGTCACTACCGTCACCGTCGATGGATCGATCACGAGCACCGTCTCGTCAACCGACACCGACCCGGCCGACCTGCGCGCCGTCGATCGGGAGGCCGACGGCGACGTGTCGCTGCGCTGACGAACCGCAAGGAGACGCTCCATGAGCACCGACGACGCACCGATCGCCTACACCGACGCATTGGCCGAGCTCGACCAGATCCTGCGCGAGCTCGAGAGCGCCGACGTCGACGTCGATCACCTCGCCGAGCGGGTCACCCGCGCCTCGCAGCTCATCACGATCTGCCGCACGAAGATCGCCAATGCCCAGTTGCACATCGACGAGGTCACCGCCGACCTCGACACCGCAACCGAGGCGAACGGTCAGGCCTGACCCCCGGCCCCGTAGCCTCGGCCCCATGTCGGCCACGCCCCCTCCGAGCCTGCTGCCGATCGCGTCGGCGGTCGAGGCACGCCTCGCCGATCTGCTGACCCGCGAGCGCCTCCGCTGGACCGACCTCGACCCGCAACTCGAGCGGGCGTTCCTCGAGATCGAGCGGCTGGTGCTGTCGGGTGGGAAGCGGCTCCGGCCGGCGTTCTGCCACTGGGGCTTCGTCGGCGCCGGCGGCGAGCCCGACGCCGGTGCCGCGGTCGATGCCGGCGCGGCGATCGAGCTGATGCACGCGTTCGCCCTGTTCCACGACGACGTCATCGACGACGCCGCCACGAGGCGCGGGCTCCCGACCACCCACGTCGTCGCCGCCGCCGAACACGTCGAGGCCGGGTGGGCCGGCGAGCCACGGCGGTTCGGCGAGGGGTTGGCGATCCTCGTCGGCGACCTCGCGTTCGTCTACTCCGACGAGCTGCTGCTGGGCGCTCCGCCCGAGGCGTGGAAGATCTGGAACGAGCTGCGCATCGAGCTCAACGTCGGGCAGTACCTCGATGTGGTCGGATCCGTCCAGCGGCGACGCGACCGCGAGATCGCCGAGCGGATCTGCCGCTACAAGTCGGGCAAGTACACGATCGAACGGCCGCTGCACCTCGGCGCCGTGCTGGCCGCACCCGAGGCTGCACCCGAACTCCTGCCGGCGCTCAGTGCATACGGGCTCCCGCTCGGCGACGCCTTCCAGATGCGCGACGACGTGATGGGCGCCTTCGGCGACGCCGGCACCACGGGCAAGCCGGTCGGGGGCGACCTCATCGAGGGCAAGCCGACCCCGTTGCTGGCGCGGGCCTACGAGGCCGCCGACGACGTCCAACGCGACATCCTCGACCTGGTCGGCACCCCCGGCCTCGCCGCCGACCGAGTCGCTGCGATCCAACAGGTGATCGTGGACACGGGCGCGCTCGCCGACCTCGAGGCCACGATCGACGCCCTCGCCGTCGAAGCGGTCGAGTCGCTCGCCCACGCCCCCATCGTCGCCACCGCCAAAGCCGAGCTCGAGTCCCTCGCCGCCTACGTCACCGCCCGCACCAACTGACGTTGGTGCAGCATCGCGCCCGGCGATCCGCACCGGTCGGCCCCCTGCTCCCAGCCCCACCGACGAGCCAACCTCCGACACGCGGCGTGGGCTCCGTCGGTGGGTGTCAGGGTGGGGGCGGTCAGTCGGTGGCGATGGCGTCGAGGATGTCGAGGCGGGCGGCGC
>CAYGLH010000320.1:0-4398 GCA_964350535.1 uncultured Ilumatobacteraceae bacterium | reverse complement strand
TTCGTGCACCGCCTTGACGTGACGGGGCAGCACCTGCCGCGGGTCGCCCTCGAACGGCGTGCCGTCGAGGTGGTGGATGTCGCAGAACACGCGGGCCTCCGGCGTGGAGGGATCGCCCCACGGGAGCACCTCGAAGGTGTCGGGGTCGGGGATCGCCAGGACGTCGGCCTCCTGGACGCGGGAGAACCCGTCGATCGAGGACCCGTCGAAGGTCATCCCGTCCTGCAGCGCGTTCTCCAGCTCGGCTGGGCTGATCGCCAGGCTCTTGAGGTTGCCGAGCACGTCGGTGAACCACAGCCGGACCAGCCGGACGCCCCGCTCTTCGACGCTGCGCAGCACGTACTCTCGATGTTGTTCGAGCATGTTGCTCATTTCCGTAGTCTTCCGGGCTCCGGCGCCGTTTGCGACCGGAGGACGACGAAGGGCGGGAGCACGAGGCCCCCGCCCTCTCGGTCGGTGCGTCGGACGCCGAGGTGACCCCCGGCGTCAGTGCATCACTTCGAGCTGGCTCGCATCTCGCCGCAGATCGTGTCGACCATCAGCTTGGTCACCACGTACGGGTCCATGTTGGCGTTCGGCCGGCGATCCTCGAGGTAGCCCTTCTGGTCCACCGCGACCTGCCACGGGATGCGGATCGAGGCGCCGCGGTCGGAGACGCCGTAGCTGAACTGGTCGTAGCTCTGCGTCTCGTGCGCCCCGGTGAGGCGATCCTCGACGCCGACACCGTAGTTGTCGATGTGCAGCTCGGCCTTCTTGCCGAGGGCCTTGCAGGCGGCCTCGATGTACTTGTAGCCACCCTCCTCGCGCATCTCGACGGTGGAGTAGTTGGTGTGGGCACCGGCACCGTTCCAGTCGCCCTTCACGGGCTTGGGGTCGAGGGTGACGGTCACGCCGTAGTCCTCGGCGATGCGGTAGAGCAGCCAGCGGGCGACCCAGATCTGGTCGGAGACCTCGAGCGGGCCGAGCGGGCCGATCTGGAACTCCCACTGACCGGGCATGACCTCGGCGTTGATGCCCGAGATCGACAGGCCGGCCTCGATGCAGGCGTCCATGTGGTCCTCGACGATCGCTCGGCCGTGGATCTCGTCGTCGCCGACGCCGCAGTAGTAGCCACCCTGCGGGGCGGGGAAGCCGGCCGGCGGGAAGCCGAGCGGGCGGCCGTTCTTGAAGAACGTGTACTCCTGCTCGATGCCGAACAGCGACTCGTGCTTCTTGTACTTCTTGGCGACCTTGGCGGTGGCGGACCGGGTGTTGGTCGGGTGCGGCTTGCCGTCGACGAGCATCACCTCGCACATCACGAGCTTGTTGTCGCCACCGCGGATCGGGTCCGGGAAGCTGGCGACGGGCTGCAGCACGCAGTCGCTCTTGTCGCCGGTCGCCTGGTTCGTGCTGGAACCATCGAAGCCCCAGATGGGGAGGTCGGCGCCGTCGGGCAGGACCTTCGTCTTCGAGCGGCAGAGCGCAGTGGGCTCGGTGCCGTCGATCCAGATGTACTCAGCCTTGTAGACCACGGTTGTCCTCATTCTCTCGGTTTCGGGCGAGGCGAAAAGGGTATGCCACCGCCCTGTGGCGACGGGAATCGTCGCAGCGTGCCGTTGCCGACCCGTTGCCCGAATGTGAACGCCGTGTTACGGCGGCGCGGACCCTGGCCCCGATGCCCGGACCGCTCCGCCGGATCGGCCATCATGCAACGATGACTGCGACATCCGACACATACTCGCTCGCCCTCACGCCCGGCACCTGGGAGTACGACCAGGCCCATTCGCAGGTCGGGTTCACCATCCGTCACCTGGGCATCTCCACGCTCCGCGGCGCGTTCCGGGAGGTCGAGGCCGAGCTGGTCGTCGGCGACACCCTCGAGAACTGCAGCGTTCGCGCCACCGCCGAGATGTCATCGATGGACACCGGCTTGAGCGACCGCGACGAGCGGCTCCTCCAGCCCGACCTGGTCGACCTGGAGAAGTGGCCGCGTCTGGAGTTCGAGTCGACGTCGATCGAACCCGCCGGCGACGACTACACGATGCACGGCACGCTCACCATCGGCGAGGCGACCGCACCCATCGAGTTCGCGGTCGAGTTCGGCGGTGCCCAGGAATTCGTGATGGACGGCCGCGTCCACGCCGGGTTCGCCGCGCGCGGGCACGTCAAGCGCTCCGACTACGGCATCGTGTTCGGCCGCGCCGACGCGATCGTGTCCGACAAGGTGCCGATCCAGCTCGACCTGCAGTTCCTCGCGCCGGCGGCGTGACGTCGGGCTGAGCGCTGCGGTCTCTCGCTCAGGTGGGGTCCGGGTTCATCTCCCAGTGGTCGGGCGAGCGCCACAACGCGCCGGCGACGAGCGAGCGGATCGCGGCCATCTCGGCGGGCAGCCGGGTGTGCAGCTTCATGAACAGCTCCTCGACCTGGAGCAACTCGGCGTTCCAGTCGTCGCGGTTGACCGACAAGCAGTCGAGGAACTGCGCCTCGGTGAAGTCCTCGAGGCCCTTCCAGTTGAGGTCCTGGTAGCGCGGCATCCAGCCGAGCGGGCTCTCGACGCCGACCGCCCGACCGTGTGAGCGCTCCACGATCCACTGCAGGATGCGCATGTTCTCGCCGAAGCCGGGCCACACGAAGTTGCCCTCGTCGTCGCGCCGGAACCAGTTGACCTCGAAGATCCGCGGCGGGTTGTGGATGTTGCGTCCGAAGCTCAGCCAGTGGTTGATGTAGTCGCCCATGTGGTACCCGGCGAAGGGCAACATGGCGAACGGGTCGCGGCGGACCACGCCCTGCTGGCCGAACGCCGCTGCGGTGGTCTCCGAGCCCATCGTCGCCGCCATGAACACGCCGTAGGCCCAGTTGAAGCTCTGGACGACCAGCGGGATCGTGCCCGAGCGACGACCGCCGAACACGAAGGCGTTGAGCGGGACGCCCTTCGGGTCGTCCCAATCCGGGTCGAGCGCGGGGTTCTGCGACGCCGGCGCCGTGAACCGGGCGTTGGGATGTGAGGCCTTCGTGTCCGCGTCGGGGGTCCAGTCCTCGCCGCGCCAGTCGATGGCGTGGGCCGGCGGGTCGCCGTCCATCCCCTCCCACCACACGTCGCCGTCGTCGGTGAGGGCGACGTTGGTGAAGATCGTGTTGGCGGCGATCGACGCCATCGCCGACGGGTTGGTGGCGTACGACGTGCCCGGCGCCACGCCGAAGTAGCCGGCCTCCGGATTGATCGCGTACAGCTTGCCGTCGTCGGGGGAGGGCTTGATCCAGGCGATGTCGTCGCCGACCGTCGTGACCTTCCAGCCCTCGTCCTGGAACGCCGGGGGCGGGACGAGCATCGCGAAGTTCGTCTTGCCGCAGGCGCTCGGGAACGCCGCCGCGACGAACGTCTTCTGGCCGTTCGGCTCGGTGACGCCCATGATCAGCATGTGCTCGGCGAGCCAGCCGTCGTCGCGGGCCATCGTGGAGGCGATGCGCAGTGCGAGGCACTTCTTGCCGAGCAGGGCATTGCCGCCGTACCCGCTGCCGTAGCTCCAGATCGACCGTTCCTCGGGGAAGTGCACGATGTACTTCTCGTCGGGGTTGCACGGCCACGACACGTCGGTGTCGCCGTCGGCCAGCGGCGCTCCCACGGTGTGCATGCACGGCACGAACTCGCCGTCGGTGCCGAGCACGTCGATCGCGCCCCTGCCCATGCGCGTCATCAGCTTCATGTTGACGGCGACGTAGGCGGAGTCGGTGATCTCCACGCCGAGCTGTGCGATGTCGGAACCGAGCGGACCCATGCTGAACGGGATCACGTACATCGTGCGACCGGCCATGCATCCGTCGAACAACTCGTCGAGGATGGTCTTCATCTCGTCGGGGTCCATCCAGTTGTTGGTCGGCCCGGCGTCGTCGGCAGTCTTCGAACAGATGAACGTGCGGTCCTCGACGCGCGCCACGTCGCTCGGATCGGAGCGGGCGAGGAAGCTGTTCGGGCGCTTCTCGGGGTTCAACCGGATGAACGTGCCCGCGTCGACCAGCTCCTGACAGAGGCGGTCGTACTCCTCGTCGGAACCGTCGCACCAGTGGACGTCCGCCGGCGTGCAGAGGGCGATCATCTCGTCGACCCAGGTGCGGAGGCCGGCGTGGTGGACGTACTCGGGAGTCTCCATGGACCCCATCTTTGCCGGTTCGTCAGCCGCCGGCGACCGTCTCCTCGGTGAGCTGAGGGTCGGCCTCGATCTGTTCGTCGGTGTAGGCCACACGCCGCCAGGCCTTCTCGCGTGCCGCGGGCACGCCCCGCTCGTAGTCCGGGAGATCGATCGTCTCCCAGTCGAGCTCGGGCATGGTGTGGGCCTGGGCCTGGCGGGGCGCGTCGCACCTGGAGCAGCCCGTGGTCGCGACGACGAGGAGCGCGACCTCGACGCAGCGACGGGCCCAGGC
>CAYGLH010000319.1:0-4409 GCA_964350535.1 uncultured Ilumatobacteraceae bacterium | reverse complement strand
CGCCGTCCTCGGTGCGAAGGTGCTCGGCGACGGCATCAGCATCCTCACGCGCTGACCCTCCCGCGCTGATCCTCTCTCTGGCCACACCGACAAGGAGCACACCCATGGAGCGTTCGTTCGACGACGACCAACTGCGCCGCGCGTACGGCTACCTGCTGTCGCGGGCGTTGGTGATCCGCCAGGAGCGCGTCGACATCGCCGAGGACGGCATCGACTACAACGTCGTCAAGTACAACCCGCTCGGCTCGGCAGACTTCGTGAACCCGAACTTCGACGTCGCCTACCTCGAGGCCTGGGTGGCCGTCGACGCCGACACGCCGGCGCTGTTCGAGATCCCCGAGATCGCGGGGCGCTACTTCACCGCCCAGTTCATCGACGAGTGGGGCGAGGTGATCGTCAACGTCAACGAGCGGACGTTCCCCGACCATCCGTCGGGCACGTTCGCCCTCGTCGCTCCCGGCGCCGCGGCCTCCGCACCAGACGGCGCGCTCCCGATCGAGCTGCACTCCGACAAGGCCAAACTCCTCGCCCGCGTCGAGCTCCAGACCTCCCCGGAGGAGGCACTCGCGCTCGCCCACCGCTTCACCCTCCACAGCACCGGCGAGCCGGCGATCGCCGCGCCACCGGACCTCCCGGACTTCGACAACCGTCAGCTGATCGGGGTCGAGGTGTTCGAGCACGCCCGCGAACTGGTCGCTTCCGCCCACGACGTGTCGTCCGCTGCTGCCGCGCACCAGACCGCTGCGCTGGAGGTCGCCGACTTCGTGGCGAGCGGGCCCGATGCACGGGCCGCGATCGACGAGCAGATCCGCACCGACGTCGTGCCGTGGTTCCTGAACTACGCGGTCACGCAGTCCGGCACGTTCCGCAACGGCTTCCTCGGGACCCTGACCGTCGGGAACTACGGCGACGACGTCCTGATCCGCTCGGCGGCCAACCTCGTCGGGATCTGGGCCAACAGCGCCACCGAGTGCATCTACTTCGTCGGCACCCGCGATGGCGAGGGGCAGCCGCTCGACGGCTCGCACCACTACCGCATGCACTTCGAACCGGACGAGCTTCCCGCCGAGGTCGTCGACGGGTATTGGTCGATCATCCTGGTCGGCGTGCCCGACTACCGCGTCATCCCTAACCCCGACGATCGGTTCAACCTCAACTCGTACTCGCCCGTGGCGTTCGGAGACGACGGCTCCCTGGACCTCCACTTCGCGCCGTCACCGCCCGTCGGGCCCAGCCGGGACAACTGGCTGCCGACGCCGGACGGCCACCCGTTCTCCCTCACGTTCCGCACCTACATCCCGCGCTCGCCGGTGCGGCAGGGCGACTGGTTCCCGGCGCCGCCGACCCGGGTCGGCTGAGGCGTCCGTCCGTCGGTCACGAGGCGACCAACTCGAAACCCTCGTCGACCCATCCGGTCTTGCCCCCGATCATCTTCTTCACCGGTCGGCCGAGCGCCGCGATGCGCGCCGCCGCTCGGTCGGCTGCGTTGCAGTGCGGTCCGGCGCAGTAGACGACGAACAGCGTGTCGTCCGGCCACGCCGCCAGGGCTGCCCGGTCGATCGCCGAGTGGTGCAGGTGGATCGCACCGGGGATGTGTTCGTCGGCGAACGACGCGGCGGTGCTGCTGGCCTGGAGCAGGACGAAGTCCTGGCGATCGCTCGCCAGCGCCTCGTGAACGTCCCAACAATCGGTCTCGAGAGCCAGCAAGGACTCGAAGTGGGCGCGTGCGACCCGGGGCGCCGCGGGCGGGGTCGCGGCAACCGGGGAGGTGATCGTCATGTGCTCCATGGCCGCCAGTGTGCGCCGTCGGCCGGTCCCGGGGAACTGGCTGATCTGCCGGTCTTCCCTAAGATCCGGCCAATGTTGGAGAATCGTCGGGTCGTCGCCGTCGTGTACGACGGGTTGTGCGCGTTCGAGTTCGGCGTCGCCACCGAGTTGTTCGGGTTGCCCCGTCCGGAGCTCGGCGTCGACTGGTACGACTTCCGGGTCGTGGCCGCCGAACCCGGTCCGATTCGAGGGCCGGGCGGCTGCACGATGAACGCGTCGGCCGATCTCCGTCACCTCCGACGCGCCGGCACCGTCGTGCTCCCGGGCTGGCGGGACATCACCGAGCGACCGCCCGAGCCGCTGCTCGACGCCCTCCGCGCCGCCCACCGACGCGGCGCACGTCTGATGTCGATCTGCTCCGGGGTCTTCGTCCTGGCCGCGGCCGGGCTGCTCGACGGGCGACGAGCCACGACGCATTGGCGCTACGGCGAGGAACTGGCGACGCGATATCCGTCGATCGACGTCGAGCCCGACGTGCTGTTCGTCGACAACGGTGAGGTCCTCACCTCGGCGGGGAGCGCGGCCGGCATCGACCTCGGGCTGCACCTCATCCGCCGGGACCACGGCGCCGCCGTCGCCTCGGCGGTCGCCCGGCGGCTCGTGATGCCGCCCCAGCGCGTCGGCGGCCAGGCCCAGTTCACACAGCATCCCAGCACCGCTCGACAACTCGCCGACCGCCGGGTGGCCACGGCCGTGGAGTGGGCCGACGCACACCTCGGCGAGTCGATCACCGTGGCCGACCTCGCCGGCCGGGCGCACATGTCGACGCGCACCTTCGCCCGCCGCTTCCGCGACGAGATGGGCACGTCGCCGGCGAGCTGGATCCACCGCCAGCGCGTGCGTCGTGCCCAAGAGCTGCTCGAGACGACCTCGTTGACGATCGACTCGATCGCCCACGAGACCGGCTTCGGCAGCCCCGAGACGATGCGGCACCACTTCCGTCGCGAGCTGGACACCACCCCGTCGCGCTATCGCACCGAGTTCGCCGCACCTGCGCTGATGCCGACCTCGGGGAGGCCGCGTCGCGGATCCGCGCGCCCATCGAGCGAGTCGAGCAGCCGGCCGACCGTCAGGAGCTGAGCGCCTCGAGGCGCGCCGGCACGGTCTTGTGCCACGGCGTGCCGGCGAAGCGGTCGCGCTGGAACGAGCCGGTCAGTTCGTTGGGAGCGACGCCGTCGACCACCCGCACGCCATCGACCAGGCGGTCGGTGCCGGTGCCGTTCGGCAGGGCGAGCTGGCCGGGGTGCATCCGGTCGTCGACACTGACCCGGACCGTCGCGGAACCTCGCTCGGTGACGAGGAGCGCCGCATCGCCGTCGACCAGGCCGAGGTGTGCGGCGTCGTCCGTGGCGACGCGCAGCCACTCCTGCCCGTCGCGCTTGCGCCATGCAGGATCGCGGAAGATGGTGTTGGCGGTGAACGAGCGCCGCTCTCCCGCGGACAGGAGATACGGCCAGTCCGCCGTCGAGCCCGGCGGATCGCCGAGATCGTCGAGCTCGGCCAGCAACTCCGGCATCGCCAACTGGATCTTGCGGTCGGGCGTGGCGAGCCGGCGCCAGATCTCGTCGTGGTCGTCCTCGGTGATGACCACGCCCGAGGGGCTGTCGAGGATCGCGTCGAACAGCCGCTCGGCCGCCTCGGGTCCCGTCCCGAACCCGGCGCGTTCGACGCCCGACGGGTTGAGCATCGCACAGCGTTGGGCGATCGCCCAGATCGCCGATGCCGACGCCGCGCCGTGCGGCAGCGACGGGCCGAGGCCCCGATAGAGCAGGACCGGCGCGACGGCGCCGAGGGACGGGTCGGCGGCGAGCGCCGCCTGCAGCGCCTGCGCGAACTCACCTCGCCCCTGGTCGGCGGCGGCGCGCAGCGGAGCGACGACGTCCTCGGTCACGAGCCCGGCCGCCTCGAGGATCCGGGCGTGGATCTCCGGCTCGTCGAGCGGCCCATCGGGCGGGTCGAGCACAGGACGGCGGAGGTGGAACACGTTGCGCGGGAACTCGAAGTTGAAGAACGTGGCCTCGAACTTCTCGTACTGCGTGGTCGCCGGCAGCACGTAGTCGGCGAGCCTGGCGCTCTCGGTCATGAAGACGTCCACCACGACGGTGAGCTCGAGCGACTCGATCGCTTCGCGCATCCGCTGGCTGTCGGCCACCGAGTGCGCCGGGTTCCCCGACTCGACGATCAGCGCCCGGAACCGGTCGGGGTGGTCGGTGAGGATCTCCTCGGGCATCGCGTTGCACGGCAGCAGACCGGCGAGGATCCGTTCACCACTGACGGGGCTGCGCGGCGCTCGCTCCGGGTCGAGCTCGGCGGAGTACGCCTTGACGAGCGGAACCATCGTGGACGGGATGTACTGCCCGCCGGGGATGCCGAAGTTTCCGGTCAGCACCCAGACCAGCTTCTCGAGGTAGCTGACGAGCGTGGAGTGACGGTTCATCTGCACCCCGAGGTCCTCGATCACCGCGACGCTCGACGCGGCGGCGATCCGCCGGGTGGCGCGGCGGATGAGATCCTCCTCGACGCCCGCAGTCGCGCAGTGCGCGGCGATGTCGATGTTCCCGAACCGGGCATCGACATCGGCC
>CAYGLH010000318.1:1349-4413 GCA_964350535.1 uncultured Ilumatobacteraceae bacterium | reverse complement strand
ATCTCGACCCCCGACTTCGTCTGGAGCTCGAGGCTCCCGTCCAGGTTCCAGACGAGCGATCCCCGATCGCCGACCACCTCGTACCTCCGTACCCGGCGTCGCGAGACGTAGTCGAGCGAGACCGCGATGACCGGCGTAGGACGCTGCGCCGGCGACAGGATCGACACCGACGTGTCGTTCGTTCGAATCTCCAGGTCGGAGGCTCGACGGCCACGGCTGAAGTCGACCCTCAGCTCGCCGAACCACCATCGAGCGAGATCGAACTCGTGCGACAGGTCGAGTTCCACTCCCCCGCCACGTACGGGGTCGGCGGAGTAGGACGTCCGGTAGTCACTCGTCGGGCGCCAGTCCGGGAGCCATTGGCCGGCCACGAGCGACGCACGACAGACCGTGCCGAGCGCGTCGTCATCGAGCACGGCCTTCACACGACGGATCGAGTCGAGGTGCCGCAGGTTGTAGCCGGCCACTCGCACCGCTGGTGGTGCGCTCTCGAGCAGTCGGTCAATGGCGTCGCAGTCCTCCGCCGATGACACCACGGGCTTCTCGACGAGCAGGTTCCACCCCCGTCCGATCAACTCCGGGAGGCTGTCGATGTGGTTCGACGACGGGGTCGCCACAACTGCCAGGTCGACGCCGTCGTCGGGCGAGATGTCATCGAGGGATTCGACCACATGGGCTCCGAGACGGGTGGCCAGCTCATCCTCGCGAGCGTGGCGGCGGACGAACGTGAACCGAGAGTGCGGGCACAGTTCCGCGAGGTTGGCCGCATGCCGACGCCCGATCGATCCGAGTCCGATGACGACGAAGTGCATCACCAAGGTCCGACGGGCCGATCGTCAGTCACGGAGATCGTCGATCGACAACGGTTCGTGAGCCGCCACATCTCGGCTCGTCCGCGCTCCCACGACGAAGTCGAGCATCGCCGGGGCGAGGCCGGTACCCGGACGGAGGATCGCGACGTCCGTCTCCGCGATCAGCGTGCCCAGAGGGAGGTCGCGCAGCGCGACGACGGAGCGACGGGCGACCTCGGCGGTGCCGAGCTCGACGGCGTGTGGCCGCTTGATCCCGTCGCCGAGGGCGCTCCCGATGTCGCGGATCCCGTCGACGTACGCCCGGAAGTCGTCGGGTTCCATCGACGCAGCGTGGTCCGGGCCTTCCATCTGCACGTCGAGCGTGATGTGCTTCTCGATGATCCGAGCACCCAGCGCCGCTGCGGCGAAGCCCACGGCGACACCTGATGTGTGGTCCGACCAGCCGACCGGCCGACCGAACGCCTGCGCCATCGTCGCCATCGCGCGCAGGTTGCTCAGGTCCGCCGCGGCCGGATAGTCGGACACGCAGTGCAAGAGCGCGACCTGCGGGTCGCCGGCCGCCTCGATCGCTTCGAGGGCCTGCGCGACCTCGGTGAGCGTCGCCATGCCGGTCGACAGGATGATCGGACGCCCCTTGCGGGCGAGATGCCCGAGGAACTGGTGGTACGTGAGGTCACCCGAGCTGACCTTGTACGCATCGACCCCGAGTCGCTCCAGCATGTCCGCCTGCGCCGTGCCGAACGGCGTGGAGAGGAAGCTGACGCCACGCTCTTGGCAGTAGGCCTTGAGGGCGCCGAACTCATCCTCGGTGAGCTCCAGCCTGGACAGCATGGCGTACTGGCTGCTCTCACCACCGGTGTTGCGGGCCTGGTACGCAGCCGTGCCGGCGCTCGGTGTCACGAGCTGGTCGGCCGAGAAGGACTGGAACTTGACCGCATCGGCTCCCGCCTCGGCCGCCACGTCGATGAGCGCGCGGGCGATCTCCGTCGAACCATTGTGGTTGACGCCGACTTCGGCGATCACGAAACATCCGCTCTCGAATCGCAACATGCCTACATCCGCTCGTCGAGTAACACCGAACTGGCTCGGTGGGGCGTCGCGAGACGGGGTTCGACGCCCGCGATCAGGGCTCGCATCCGCTCGATCTGCACGTCGACGTCGCCCGCGCTGGTGAGGGTCGCCCGCACCGCGTCGACGAGGTCCGGGAACGAACCAGCCTCGGCGGGCGGTTGGTAGTCGAGTTCGTGCAACGCATCGAAGCGAGATCGACGGACGACCTCACCGTCGCCGACGAACTCCTCGTACGGCTTCTCCCCGCCCGTGTCGAGCGGAGTCAGCAGCACGGGATAGCGGCGCGCCCGACGCAACTCGCCGATCAGAGCGACCGCCTCCTGCTGGTCCCTGGTGAAGTGAGCCTCGTACCCGTGATGCACGAGGAACCGCTCGACGACGTCGGACAGCAGCACCAGGTGCTCGGCTGCGTCGAGCGCAGGGATCGAGATCGTACGGTCGGTTCCGCCCATGGCGGCAAGCGCGCAGAGATGGCCGGACTCGTCGAGCGAGACGAAGAATCGACGGCAGTCCTCGGGGCACGCCAACGGCTCGGAGGCGGACATCCGCAACTGCCACGCCTGCAGGAGCGAGCCGTTGGAGAACGCCACGTTGGCGAAGCGAGCGGAGGTCACCTCGGTGTTCGCCGCCCAGGGCTGAGTGGGGCTGAAGAGCGCGTGCTCCATCAGTCGCTTCGTCGCCCCCATCATGCTGCTCGGGTTCGCCGCCTTGTCGGTCGACACGGAGAAGACACGGCGAGGGGCGTTCCGCCGGGCGAAGAGCCCGGCGAGCGCGTCGAGGTGCAGGACGTTCGTCTCGAGCATCGCCAGGATCGAGTACGGGTCCTTCTCCGAGCGAACATGCTTCAACGCCGCGAAGTTGAGGACGTGGTCGTACTCGACACCGTTCGTCGCCATCCAGAGCCGGAACGGATCACCTCCGAGATCGAAAGGCAGGGTGACGAGCTCGGGGAGCGGCGGAGCATCGATCGCGGAGCGGAGACCACGCACGAGCTCGGCGAGCGCATTCTCGTTCTGGTCGATGACGTGAACGATCCGTGGCTCATAGCGCAGGAGCGTCCGCAGTGTGTTCGCGCCGATCGAACCGGCGCCGCCGATCACCAGGACACTGCTCCCGGCGATGAGGTCGGTGAGCTCGCCAGTTGCCCGATCGAGGTCGGCGGCGAAGAGGCTGACCTCTCG
>CAYGLH010000318.1:0-1339 GCA_964350535.1 uncultured Ilumatobacteraceae bacterium | reverse complement strand
TGACTGCTCATGCGGGTTGACTCCCCTTCTCGAAGATCACCTTGGCGCGCTCGTACTCCGTCGTGGACCCGATGTCGATCCATCGCCCGGTGTGGAGATACGTGCCTCCCCGCAGCCCGCGTGCCGGAAGATCTTCGAACAGCGTCGGGAGGTCGTAGTGCCGGTCGGCCGGGACAACATCGAGCACCGATCGTGACAGCATGTACACACCGGCGTTGATCTGGAACGACTGCACCGGTTTCTCCCGGACCTCGAGGAACTGGCCGTCCTCGCCGGTCTCGACGACGCCGTACGGCACCGTGTAGCTGTGCCCACGGACGACCATCGTCGCGTCCCATCCCCGCGTGACGTGGGTTTCTCTCAGGGCGCCGATGTCGACATCGTTGAGCACGTCACCGTTGATGCAGAGGAACGGCTCGGAGAGCGACTGTCGATCGAGCAGGCTCAACGGGCCACCCGTTCCGAGGCGCTTCGACTCCTTCACGTAGTCGATGAAGCAGTCCCAGTCGGATCCGTCGTCGTAGTGATCGATGACCATGTTGGCCAGATAGTTCACGGACAACACGAACCGATGGATGCCCTGCTCCTTGAGGTGCTCGAGGATGTGGGTGAGGATCGGCTTGCCACCGAGCGGGAGGAGCGGCTTGGGGCAATCGTCGGTCAGCGGCGCGAGGCGTGTGCCGAGTCCGCCGGCCAGGATGACGGCGGTCATGTCCGTCGTACGGGGCGCGTGCTCGAGGATGCACAGCGCTGCGACGTCGGCGCCGTGCACGAGCGGCAAGTACTCCAGTCCGCGGCGGACCATGAACGCCCGGACCTCGGCCGTGTCGGTGTTGTCGGGCAGGGTGATCGGCGTGCGGTTGAGCGCCGCCTCGGCAGGGTCGTCGACGGCCCCACCGCGGGCGAGGTGACGTCGGATGTCGCCGTCCGCGAGCACGCCCTCCAGCCGCGCTCCGGTCGTCACGAGCACGAACGTCCGTCCGCTCTCGTTCATCTCCTGCATTGCGGTCCGCAACGGTTCGTCCTTGCGGACGCGTAGGCCACCCAGGTCGGAGCTGCGGAGCATCGTGAGCCTCATGGGAGCCTCACGAGCCTTCCCTCGAAGCGCGGGTCGTACTCGGCGAACGGTTTCGGCGCCGCGATTGACGACCAGTCGAGTTCGTGGAGGACTGCGATCACGCGCTCGTCAGCCCGCCCGTCGCCGTAGATGTTGCCGCTGGTCGCCCGCGGCTCGAAGCTCGGATCGGTCGCGGTCCTGATCGCGGTGATGATAGCGGACGGGGTTCGATCGCTATGAATGACGTTCGGCCCCACATCGCGACTGCGTTGGCGGTCGCCG
>CAYGLH010000317.1:2485-4418 GCA_964350535.1 uncultured Ilumatobacteraceae bacterium | reverse complement strand
CCTGCGCACACGGCTCCGGAGGCCGATGCTCTATCCCCTGAGCTACGAGGGCGGGAGAGGGCAGGCTAGCGGGAAGGGCGCCGTCCGGGCACGCCCGCTCAACCGCCGCTGGCCGGTTCGCTGGAGGTGGACGTCACGGCGTCGCCGGTCGGCGCGCCGACCGCGGAGCTGACGACGCGACCTGCGGTCGTCGTCGATGACGGCTGCGGCGAGGTCGACGACGTGGCCGGGGGGATGCTGGTGGAGGTGGTCGTGGTCGAGGTCGACCGCGGGGGTGGCGTGGTCGTCGGGGTCGTCGTCGCCACGGCGGTGGGTGGCGGATCGGGCGGCGGCGCGACCCAGCCGACGACGAACGCCATCGGCCGGTAGCGGTACGGGTTGCCCCACGCGTCCCGGCGCATGTCGCGGGCGTTGTTCGACACGGTGACCACGAGATTGCCGAGCCCGTCGCGCCAGGGCATGAGGTGGGCGTGGTACGTGTTCATCTTCGGGTCGGCGTCGCGCGGCAGCAACCGACCGGCATGGGTCGTCGTCCACGGACCCCACGGCTGATTGGCGACGTCGGCGGAGAAGGCATCCCCCCAGTAGCCGTCGACCGCGGCGACCGCCACCCACTGTCCGTCGATGAACCGCGGCTGGAGCGGGAACTCGGCCCAGTGCCGTCGGAGCACCGGCACGGCGTCGGCCGGCGACGGGCTCCAGCCGCTGGCGGTGCGGTACTCGGGGGAGGCGAAGAGCTGCCCCCTGGGCACGCGGGCGAGGAAGATCGCCGTCGCCGAATGCTGGCCGGCCCAGTAGCCACCCTCCCGCGCGAGGTTCTGCTCGAACGTGTTGCCGAACAGGTACGTGTGGTCGGCGTCGCTGGCGACGGCGTACCCGTAGATGGGCGTCGGCGAGGCGTTCGGCGCCTGGCGGAAGTCGAGCCGGGCCAGCGTGGTCGGGTCATACGTGGCGATCCACGTGTCGGCCGGATGCCAGCCGAGCCCGTCCGGCACCGGCGGGTCGTACGCATCCTTCACCATCCGCGCCCAGAACACGTACAACCGGCCGTCGTGGACCTCGCCGCCCATCGGCCAGAACCACGTGGACAGCGTTGCGCTCCCGGTCCCCGGCTCGAACGGCGCCGGCGCGGCGACGCTGCCCCCGTGGAGGAGGCGGAAGCAACCGCCGTCCTGCACGAGCGCCACGTTGTGGGCGAACGATGCCTGGGCCAGCGTCGTCGCTCCACCCGAGTGGTCGATGAACGCATCCTGGAACAGCCACAGGAACCGCTCGCCGCCGAGCGGGTACACGTGCTGGTAGTCCCAGCCGATCACCGGTCCGACCCGCCCTGCGAAGTAGGCGTCGAGCGCAGCACCCCCCGGCAACCCCGGGGCGGCGCAGCCGACGTCGGTCGAGACGTGTCCTGCGGCGGTCGTGAGCGTCGACGCCGCCCACGGTGGCGGCGGCGCGGCAGGCGCCTGCTCCTCGGGCTGTGGCCCTGGCACCGGTCGCGCCACCACCGCCGGCGCATCGTCGTCCTGTGGCGGCGCGACGGGCGCCGTCGAACTCGTCGCGACGGACAGGTCGGTCGTCGGCGGCGAGGTCACGCCCGAGCCGGCTCGCGACGCGGTGGTCGTCGGTGGCGTGCCGTCGGAGGCGGAGGTGAAGACCTGCCCGGGCTGCCGCTCGAACAGCGGCTCGGTGGTGGTCGATGACGGTGAGGCGCCGGTCGTGGCGACGTCGTCGGTCCGAGCGGTCGCCGCCGCGTCGGACGGGTCGGC
Source organism: uncultured Ilumatobacteraceae bacterium (assembly GCA_964350535.1). GTDB lineage: Bacteria > Actinomycetota > Acidimicrobiia > Acidimicrobiales > Ilumatobacteraceae > CAYGLH01. Next base: position 2,655 of record CAYGLH010000317.1, on the reverse strand, counting down.
CTCGCCGGAGGGCCGCCACCGCACCAGCATCACCGCCGCCAACGCGACGACGGCGACGACCGACAATGCACCCACGGTGCGGCGCCAGCCGCCGGGTGCGCGCACGACGCCGGGAATCGCCACCGCGCCAGGCTACGACCCGCCACCGCCTCGGTGCCCGCAGCCCGCGC
>CAYGLH010000317.1:0-2385 GCA_964350535.1 uncultured Ilumatobacteraceae bacterium | reverse complement strand
GCCCGCAGCCCGCGCCGTCAGAGATGGGACAGGAGATCGTCGAGGAGGCCGCTGGCGCCGAAGCGGAACGTGTCGGGCGTCGGCCAGCCATCGCCCATCACCGCCTCGGCACGGTCGAGGTAGGCGTCGGCGTCGGCGAGGGTGCGGATCCCGCCGGAGGGCTTGATGCCCACGGCACGGTCGGCGTCGGCGACGACGGCGAGCATCTCGTCGACGGCATCGAGGGTCGCGCCGATCGGGACCTTGCCGGTCGAGGTCTTGACGAAGTCGGCGCCGTGTCCGATCGCCAGGTGCGTCGCGTCGCCGACGCGATCGAGCGGCAGGGCACCGGTCTCGAGGATCACCTTCAGGAGCTGCGGCGCCTCGATCGTGGCCGCCACCGCTTCGACCATCGCCGATGCCACCTCGGTGCGTCCGTCGAGGAAGGCGCGGTACGGCAGTACCAGGTCGATGTCGTCGGCGCCGTGATCGAGCGCCCGCTCGGTGGAGCGCACCACGTCGTCCACCGACTCGTCGCCGGTCGGGAAGTTCACCACGGTCGCCACCCGCACGTCGGACGTGGCGAGCGCATCGCGGCACCGGGCGACGAACTCGGGCCACACGCACACCGCTGCCGTACGGTGCTCGCCAGCGCGGGCGCACAACGCGTCGATCCCCGCCGGGGAATGGTCGTCGGCAAGATCCGTCAGGTCGATCAGGGCGATCGCGCGCTGCGCCCGTTCCGACGACGGCGGTGACGAGCCAGCACCCACGATCACGAACGTACCCTGCCCGCGGATGCCACACTGACCGGGTGACCTCGACCCCTCCCCCGCCGCCCGACCCGCAGCAGCAGCCCGGCGCCTTCCCGCCTCCGAGCAACGCGCCGGGCGTGCCGGCACAGCCCACGCCGACCCAAGCGCCGGCAGCCGCCGCCCCGACGGGCGCGCCGCTGCCGGTCGACAAGCCCCCGCGCCCGCAGGTGAAGGGCGCGGCGATCCTGGTGATCGCTGGAGCCCTCGTCGCCGGCATCGGCGTCTACCTGCCCTGGCTGTCCGCCGACGGCGAGTCGTTCAACGGCACCGATGCGTTCGTCACCGGCGACACCCTCGCCGACCTCGAGATCATCGACGGACCCGGCACCGCCATGCTGTTCTTCGCGGCGACGCTGCTCGGGCTCGGGATTGCGCTCTACTTCGCGGGACGCGTGCTCGCCGTCGCGATCATCTCGATCGTCGCCGCGTCGATCGGGTTGCTGATCGCCATCGGCATGATCGCGATCGTCGACGACAGCCGCAATTTCTTCGGCGAAGGCAGCATCGGCATCGGCGTCATCGCCCAGCCGATCGGCGCGGGCCTGGCGCTCGGCGGCTCGATCTGGGCGACCGCCCGTCGACGCCGCTGACCCGGCCCTGGCCCGGCCCTGGCCTCGGCGCTGGCGCTGGGGGCTCAGTCCCAGATCGCTTCGCGGCTGTCGATGTCGAAGAAGTGGAGGTTCTCGGTCGCCACGGCGATCTCGATCGGCGCTGCCAGCCTGACCTGCGACCGGGGGTTGAAGCGGCCGACCGCCGTCGACGCGTCCTCGGCGACGTTCTCCTCGACCGCGTCGGGGTCGCCCGAGTCGATCGGCCGGGCGTCGAGGTCGAAGTGGACCATGATCTCCGACCCGAGGGCCTCGATCAGCTCGACCGTGGACGTCAGCCGGCGGTCGGCGGGCGTGTCGGGCGCCAGCGCGGCGTCCTCGAAGTCCTCCGGGCGGATGCCGACGACGACGGTCTTGCCGTCGTAGCCGCGCAGGCCCGGGCGGTTCGCCAGCGACTCCGGCGCGAGCCCGAGCGTCTGGCTGCCGAGGCCGATCGTGCCACCGTCGCCGGCGATGTCGAGCGTCGCCGCGTAGAGGTTCATCGACGGCGAGCCGATGAAGGCGCCGACGAACACGTTGGCGGGCCGGTCGTACAGGTTCTGGGGCGTGTCGACCTGCTGGAGGTAGCCGTCCTTGAGGACGGCCACCCGGTCGCCCATCGTCATCGCCTCGACCTGGTCGTGCGTGACGTACACGGTGGTGACGCCCAACTCGCGCTGGATCGATGCGATCTCGGCGCGCATCTGGACGCGCAGCTTGGCGTCGAGGTTGGAGAGCGGCTCGTCCATCAGGAACGCCGCAGGCTGACGAACGATCGCCCGGCCCATCGCGACGCGCTGGCGCTGGCCACCTGACAGCTGCCCCGGCTTGCGGTCGAGGTTGGACTCCAGCTCGAGGATCTGGGCCGCCTTGCGCACCCGCTCGTCGATCTCGGCCTTCGGCACCTTGGCGAGTTTGAGGGCGAAGCCGATGTTGTCGTACACCGACATGTGCGGGTACAGCGCGTAGTTCTGGAAGACCATCGCGATGTCGCGGTCCTTCGG
>CAYGLH010000316.1:251-4458 GCA_964350535.1 uncultured Ilumatobacteraceae bacterium | reverse complement strand
ACTCGACCACCCGGGCGCCTCTGGCACGGAGATGCCGGGCGGCGACCCGCCCGTCGTTGCCGTTGTTGCCCTTGCCGGCGAGGAGCACGACCAGACGGCCGTACGTACCCCCGAGCATCCGCACCGCAGCGCGCGCCACGGCGAACCCGGCGCGCCCGATCAGCACGTCGACGGGCTCCGGCGCCGCCGCGTCGATCTCCCGCATCTCGTCGGGTGTCACGATCGGGATCACGCCCGCCGAGCGTACGCAACCCACCGACCCCCACGCACGCCACCCGCAACCTGTCGCACCGGGGTCAGACCCCGATGCAACAGGTCGACCGCGGAACGACGAGAACGACCGCTACCCGATCAGCGTGTCGCGGAGCTCGCGCTTCAGGAACTTGCCGCTGGCGTTGCGCGGGAGGGGGTCGTCGAGGAACCAGACCCGCTCGGGGATCTTGAACTTGGCCAGCTTGTCGGCGAGGAAGGCGACGAGCTCGTCCTCGGTCAGCGCAGCACCGGCGCCGCGCACGATGGCGACCCCGACGATCTCGCCGAGGCGGTCGTCGGGCACGCCGAAGACCGCTGCCTCGGCGACGGCCGGGTGCTCGTAGATCGCCGACTCCACCTCGGAGCAGTAGACGTTCTCACCACCGCGCAACACCATGTCCTTGGCCCGGTCGACGATGAACACGAACCCGTCCTCGTCGATGGTGGCGATGTCGCCGGTGTGGAACCAGCCGTCGACGATCGCTTCGGCCGTGGCCTCGGGGCGGTTGAGGTAGCCCTTGATCACCACCGACCCGCGCACGCACAGTTCGCCCGGCTGTCCCTCCGGCACCTCCTCGCCCGCCTCGTCGACGAGCTTGGCGTCGAGCACCGGCACGACCCGTCCGCACGATGCCGGCTTGGCGACGTAGAGCGCCCCGGCGTTGGCCGTGACGATGCCGTGGGTCTCGGTGAGCCCGTAGCCGGTGCTGGGCGCACCGCTGGCGAGCGACTTGTCGATCTTCTCGACGAGGTCGGGCTGCAGCGGCGCGCCACCCCCGCCCATCCCGGCCAACGAGGACGTGTCGCGCTTCTCCCAGTCGGGGTGCATCAGCATCTCGCGACTCATCGTCGGCACACCGGAGAAGTTCGTGACCTGCTCGCGCTCGATCAGCTCGAGCGCCCGCGCCGCGTCCCACTTGTAGGTGAACACGATGCGCGACCCCGAGATCGTCGCCGGGTGCAGCAGACAGTTGTTGGCGGTGACGTGGAACAGCGGCGTCGGCGCCATGAACACGTTCTGCGCCGGCTGGCCGTCGGCGTCGAGCTTCGGCGCCGCGGCCGCCTGTCCGGACTTCGCCGCAGCCAGGCCCGCCACCCCGGTCATGAACGCCAAGTCGAGCAGGTTGTGCACCGACCCGCGGTGGGTCAGCTGGGCGCCCTTCGGGAACCCGGTCGTGCCCGACGTGTAGAAGATGCAGGCGTCGTCGTCGGGGTCGATGTCGACCTCGGGGAGCGCCGCGGGCGCGGCCGCCGGGTCGATGACGTCCTCCCAGCGGACCGCCCCGTCGGGGAGCTCGCCGTCGTAGCGGACGGTGATCAGGTCGAGGGGGGCGTCGGCGCGCAGCTCGGCGAGCACCGGCACCGCTCGCTCGACGCGCTCACGGTCGGCGATCAACACCTTCGGCTTCGAGTCGGAGAGGCCGTACTTCATCTCCTCGGTGGTCCACCATGCGTTCATGCCGACGCACGCCGCACCGATCGACACGATGGCCCAGTAGCCGATCACCCACTCCGGGTAGTTGCGCATCGACAGCGCCACGCGATCGCCCTGCTCGACGCCGTGCTCCTGCTGGAGGCGGTGCGCCAGCGCCCGCACGAGGGCGTCGGTCTCGGCGTAGGTGAGCCGCTCGTCCTCGTAGACGATGTAGTCCTTGTCGCCGTACAGGGTGGCGATCTCCCACACCGACCGCATCGACGGCGGCGCCGACTCGAACACGCGCATCGGGATGCCGCGCACCTCGATCTCTTTCATCGCGAACTGCGCGCCGGGCGCCGTCAACTCGTCCCACGCGGCCTGATACTCCTCGAACATCTCGCCATGATCGCAGCGTGACGGAGGACACGCGAAATTGATCGCGACGTCGATTCGCGCCGACGACCGGGTCCGCCTGCCTCCCGGCTACTCGGCGACGACGTAGGCGACCGCGACGAGGTCGCTGTGGGTCAGCGACAGGTGCCACCGCACCACGCCGGCGTGCGCCGCGAGTTCGGCAGCGCGACCGGCGAACTCCAGACGCGGAGCGCCCGACTCGGCCCGCTCCACCCACACGTCGTGGAAACCGAACGCCCCGAGGCCGAGGCCGAGCGCCTTCATCACGCCTTCGCGCGCCGCGAACCGCGCCGCCAACGACGGCACGGGATCGGCCTGCGGCTCGACGTAGGCGAGCTCGACCGAGGTGAAGAGCCGCGTCCGCATCGACGGCGTGCGCGCCAACGAGGTGCGGAACCGTTCGATGTCGACGACGTCGACGCCGATCCCGATCACCGGCACACCCTCACGAAGACCCTGCTCGACGGCGACGCGCCGTCACGGCCGCCAGTGGTCGGCGGCGTCGGAGATCGGCTCGATCAGCAGCTCGCGCACCGAGAGGTTTGCCAGCCGGCTCTCGTCGAAGGAGCCCTCGGTCTCCGTGACCCAGTCGACCAGGCGGTCGTAGCGGCGGTCGTAGCCCTGCAACACGCTGCGCATCACCTCGACGGGGAGCAGGTCGAAGAAGGCGACGTGCAGCAACGTGATGCCCGTCGTCTCGCCGCCCTTGACCTCGGGCACGAAGATCACGGTGCGGCCGTCGCTCCGCCCCTGCGCGACGAGCACATCGCGTTCGGCGGCCACCCGACGCTTGGTACCCATCAACTCGCCGTTGCGCTCGACGCGGCTGCTGATGTGCTGCGAGATGCCGCCCCGATCGACCACGGAGATGGTGTTGTCGACAATGCCGTAGCGGGTGAACCCGAGCACCTCGCGGACGGCGGGGTCGAGATCGGCGAGCACCTTCATCGAGCGGTACGTGAGCACGTCGCGTCCGGCGCCCGCACCGAGCACCGCCTGCACGAGTGCGCGGTCGATGATCCCCTCGTCGCTGCGCGAGATGCCGACCGTGACGGTCTTGGCCTGGTGCTTGATCGTGTCGATCGGCCGCGTCAGCTCGGCGATCGCCTGTGTCAGTGCGCCAACGAGGTCGTCGATCAGCGCCACCGGTGTGGCGACCTTGCCGGACGTGCGTTGGTAGCGCTCGAGCGGCCGCTCGGAGAGCACGTCGCCGAACAGCGAGGAGAGCCCCACGGCGCTGGATGCCTCGAGGTGTCCGTCGTAGCGCGACGTGCGCAGCCCCGACGCGAACTGGTCGGCGGTGGCGACGAGCTCGGTGCGCAACCGTTCGAGCACCGCCTCGCCCGTCGGTTCGGACTCGGCGAGCCGCTCGATCGTCTCGCGCGCCTCGCGCATCGGGACGGCTGACGCGTCGATCGCCATCGCCGCCTCGAACCCGAACAGGTGGCCGGCCATCGCCGACAGGACGAACCCGAGGGCGGGGTCGACCGGCGGTACGTGGATCGTCGCGTCGGCCGCGTAGCGGGAGTCGCCGTCGTCGGCGATCACGATCGGTGTCGCCTTGTGGGCCTTGAAGATCGCCACCTCCTTGGCGACGTCGTCGGCGGTCGAACCGGCGAGTCCCGCGGCACAGACGATGATCATCGGCTCGGAGGACAGGTCGATGTGCTTCTTGTCCTCGGTCGAGTCGCAGGCGATCGACTTGTAGCAGAGCTCGGACAGCTTGATCCGCACCTCCTCGGCGGCGACCTTGTTGGGGCCGTTGCCGACGACCGCCCAGTAGCGCTTGGCGGGGGCGAGGCGGCGAGCGGCGTCAGCGGCCACGTCGCGACGGGCGAGGACGGTGCGCATCGCGTCCGGCAGGTGACGCAACGACGACAGCAACGCCGAGCGACGACCGGCCTCGCCGAGACCGGCGGCGTCGGTGATCGCGCACGAGAGGAGGGCCCCGGCCGCGACCTGCGCGTAGAACGCCTTCGTCGACGCCACGCTCATCTCGACGTCGCGCCCGTCGGAGGTGTACATCACGCCGTCGGCCTTGTCGGTGAGGTCGCTGCCGCGACGGTTGACGATGCCGATGACCGCTGCGCCACGCGCTCGCAGCAGGTCGACCGTGCGGTTCGT
>CAYGLH010000316.1:0-237 GCA_964350535.1 uncultured Ilumatobacteraceae bacterium | reverse complement strand
ATGGCCAAGGTGTCGGACATGTCGAGACGCATGCCGAACCCGGACAGCTCGGTGGCCGTGACGGCGTCGACGTCGAGGACGCCGCCCGTCAGCTCCTCGAGGATCGCCGCCGTGCTCTGGCCGGCGACGGCCGCGGTCCCCTGCCCGATGACGCGGACCCGCGTGATCGTGCCGTCGGCGAGCCGCCGCCGGATCGGATCGGGCAGCGCTCGTTCGCCGACCTCGGCTACGAGCGTG
>CAYGLH010000315.1:0-4462 GCA_964350535.1 uncultured Ilumatobacteraceae bacterium | reverse complement strand
GACGTCCGGGTGCTCCAGCGCGGGCACCGTGGAGGTGCTCGTCCGCGGCGCGACGACGGTCGTCGTCGACGGTCGCCCGATCGAGCTCCGCCCGAAGGAGCGCGCCGTCGTCGCAGCGATCGCCCTCGCCCACCCACAGCCCGTCTCCGCGGCGCGGATCGCAGCCCTCGTCTGGGGTGACAACCAGCCGGCGACAGCGCGCAAATCGATCCACAACCACGTCGCCCGCATCAGGCGCGCCGCGCCGGAGCTCGTGGCGACCGAGGAGCAGACGTACCGGTTCGGGGCGGGCGTCGCAGTCGACTACGCGACCGGCGACGACGCAGCAGAGGTCTTCCGCGACCTCGCCGACACGCTCGAGGTCGAGGCGCACCGGCAGCGCGTCCACGCCACAGTGGCCACCCGCGACGACCACGCACTCGCCGCAGCCCATCGGACGCGGATCGACGCGGAGCTGATCGACCGCCTCCACGCGGCGGTGATCGCCGAGCCGTACCGCGAACGCCGCTGGTACCTGCTCGCCAGCGCGCATCACGAGCTCGGCAACCGACGTGAGGCGCTGTTGACGTGCCGATCCGCCCGGCGGGAACTCGCGGAGGTCGGGCTGTATCCGGGCAACGACCTGGTCGCGCTCGAAACGGCCATCCTCAGCGACGGGAGCGAGCGCAGCGGCGCCGCACCGGAGCAGCCGGCGAGTGCGGCACCGACGGCCGACACGCCGGTGCGAGCTCCGAGCGCACCCCAGTTGCACCCCCACCGGCAGGACGCGTTCGTGGGGCGCGCCGCCGAGCTCGAGACGTTGGGCCTCCAGTGGCGGCGCGTGCTGGACGAGGCGCGGCCGGCGATGGTCGTGCTGCAGGGTCCGGCGGGCATCGGCAAGACGCGACTCGCCGACCGGTTCGTGCAGCACCTCGTCGAGACGACGCCGCCACCGCGGGTGATGTGGGGTCGCAACCGGGCCACCTCCAACCGCGCCCACGCCGCCCTCGGAGACGTGCTCGAGCGCGTGCTCGACCACGAGCCCGAGCTCGTCGCGTCGCTCGGCGAGAAGGTCGATCCGTTACGTCAGCTCGCACCGGCCCACGCCCTTCCGGTGGCCGTCGCCGAGCTCGACCTCACCACGCACGCGCGCCTCGCCGGTGCGTTGACGGCGCTGCTCCAGGCGCTGGCGGCCACCCCGACGGTGCTCGTCCTCGACGACCTGCAATGGGCCTCTCCGGAGTCGGTCCGACTGTTCGAGGACGCGCTCGACCGCCTCGACGGCCGGCTCCTCATCGTCGCCACGTCGCGGGCCACGGGCACGTCGATCGGTGCCGAGATCGCGTCGCTGTCCAGCATCGTCCGCACGGTCGTGCTCCCCCTGGACGGCCTCTCGGTCGACGAGGTCGAGGACCTGGTCGGACCGTCCCTGGCGCCGGGCGCGGAGGCGGCGCGCGATGTGGTGGCGACGATCCACCAGCGGACCGCCGGCCTGGCGCTGTTCGCCAGCGAGCTCGCCCGCGTGGCGCGGGTCTCGGGCACGCCGATCACCGCCGACCTCGTCCCACCGGCGATCCGCGAGTGGGTCCAGCATCGTGTCCGGATCCTGCCCGAGGATCAGCGCGCCGTCATCCACGCTGCTGCAGCATGCGACGTGGTCGTCGACCCCGCACTCCTCGAGGCGTGCTGCGAGCTCCCCACCGATCGGCTGATCGACGCCTGCGACGCGCTCGTGGCAGCGGGGCTGTTCACGGTGGACGTCGACTCGGGCGACCTCCGTTTCGCCCACGAGATCACGCGGGAGCTCACCTATCAGATGATCGGTCCGGCCCTCCGAGCGGTGCTGCACAGCCGGATCGCTGTGGCACTGGCCGCGGGCAACGCGGACATCGCTCGTCAGGCCCACCACTACGGCGCGGCTGGGTCGGCGTTCCGCGAACCTGCGCGGCACAGTGCACACGCCGCCGGGTCCGACGCGTTGCGCTCCGGCGAGTGGAGCCGGGCGCTCGACTGGTTCGGTCGTGCCGCGGAGCTGTCCGCCCACGACGGCGAGCGCGCCGATGCGCTCGTCGGGCGTGGCAAGGCGCTCCTCGGTGCGCAACGCTTCCCCGCCGCCGCTGCGGCGCTCCGGGCGGCGATCGACATCGCTCGCACCGACGGTCTGCCGCTCGTCCACGCCGAGGCGGCGCTGGCCCTCGCCGGGCGCGCTGGGCGTGGTGCCGACGTCGGCGCCGACGACATCACGATGGTGGACGAGCTCGAGCAGGCGCTGGCCCACGTCACCCGGCGCGACGACGGTGGCGACCGGCGGCTGGCGCGAGCGACGGCCGAGCTCGAGCGCGAGCTGGCCTTCGCCCTCTTCTTCGAGGGCAGCGCCGACCGCCGGGATGCGCTCCTGCGGAGCGCCGTCGACCGCACGCGCGCCCTCGATCCCCCTGACCACGACGCGCTGGCGGCCGCCCTCAACGGCGCCCGCTACGCCAACCTCGATCCCGAGCGGTTCGAGCGGCGCCTCGCCGACAACGACGAGGTCCTCCGGCTCCCACCCCGGGACCTCCACCCCGAGCGGTTGCTCGCCGCGTACTGCTACCGCCACGAGGACCTCCTCCGACTCAACGATCACGCGGGGGCGCGCCACGCCCTGGCGGACGCCGAGGGTGTCGCCCGCCGGCACCCCGACCCGTACTGGGTGTGGGCGCTCACGGCATGGCGCGCCCTGGAGCAGGTGCTCGCCGGCGATCTGGAGCGCGCCGAAGCGCTGGCGATGGAGGCGTTCGGGCTGCGACCCGGCATCCCCGAGGCCGCGGCCTGCCTGATGACCAACCTGGTGAACATCCGCCTGTACCAGGGCCGGGGCGACGAGATGCTGCCCGCGCTGGCGGGCGCGGTGGAGGAGCACCCCGAGGTGCCCGCCTACCGCGCCGTGCTGGCGCTCGTGGCGAGCGAGGCGGGCGAGGAGTCGATGGCCGGCGACGCGCTGCGCCACTTCACCGATGCCGACCTGGCCAACCTCCCGTTCGACACGAGCCGTTTCCTCGCCCTCGGCGTCCTCGGCCACGTCGCCGCCGACCTCGGTGATCGCGACGCCGGCGCCACGGTCGAGCGGGCCCTCCGCCCCTACAGCGGGCAGTGCACGGTGGTGTCGACCTACGGCGGGGGCGGCGGCACGTGGGGGCCGGCCGACCACGCACTGGCGCGGCTCGCGGTGCTCGACGGCCGGCACGACGAGGCGTCGCGGCGCTTCGAAGCGGCGGCCGAGCAGGCGGCCGCCACACCGCTCGTGCTCGAGCGGGTGCGCGCCGACCGAGGCGCGCTCATGTGCCGTTGACGACAATGGTGGGCCGGGAAGGATTCGAACCTTCGAAGGACAACGCCGGCAGATTTACAGTCTGCTCCCTTTGGCCGCTCGGGCACCGACCCCTCAGTTGTAGGGCCCCGACCGCCGACGACGCGCCGAGCAGGGCGGCATGAGCGTATCGGGGTCGACGCTGGCCCGCACCCGGGAATGCGCTCCCCGTTACCCTGTGCTCCATGCCGAGCTTTGATGTCGTGTCCGAGGTCGACGGTCAGGAGGTCCGCAACGCCGTCGACCAGGCCCAGCGCGAGGTGGCCAACCGGTTCGACTTCAAGAACACCAACTCCACGATCGAGCTCAACGACCTGGTGATCACCATGCACACGGTCAGCGAGGACCGCCTCAACGCCCTGCGCACCGGGCTCGAGGAGAAGCTCGTCAAGCGCGGCGTCTCGCTCAAGGGCGTCGACTACGGCGACGTGCAGGAAGCCACGCAGAACACCGTGCGCCAAGTCGTCACGATCAAGGTCGGCATCGGCTCCGACAAGGCCAAGGAGATCAACAAGCTGATCAAGGCCAAGGGACCGAAGGGCGTGTCGAGCGCCAACCAGGGCGATTCGATCCGCGTCACCGCGAAGAAGCGCGATGCCCTGCAAGACGTGATCGCGACGCTCAAGTCCGAAGACCTCGGGATCCCCCTCCAGTTCCAGAACTTCCGCGCCTGATCCTGCGGCGCGGGCTCACTCGGTGGACTCGGCCGCCCGTGTCTGCAGCTCGTCGACGATGCTGGAGTCGGCGAGGGTGGTGGTGTCGCCGATGTTGCGACCTTCGGCGACGTCGCGCAGCAGGCGCCGCATGATCTTGCCCGAACGGGTCTTCGGAAGGTCGGGCGTGATGTAGATCGTCTTGGGCTTGGCGATCGCACCGATCTCGTCGGCGACGTGGCTGCGCAAGAGCTGTTCGTCGACGTCCTCACCGCCGCGGAGGATCACGTAGGCGATGATCGCCTGACCGGTGGTGGCGTCGGTGGCGCCGACCACCGCCGCCTCGGCGACCGCTGGGTGGGAGACGAGCGCTGACTCGACCTCGGTGGTGGAGATGCGGTGACCGGACACGTTCATCACATCGTCGACGCGACCGAGCAACCAGAGATAGCCGTCGGCGTCGAGCTTGGCGCCGTCGCCGGCG
>CAYGLH010000314.1:0-4464 GCA_964350535.1 uncultured Ilumatobacteraceae bacterium | reverse complement strand
CGTGTAGAAGATCGTGACGCCGTACTTCTCGATGATCTCCCAGAAGCGGTCGTTGCCCGGGTGGTTCGGCACGCCCTCGTACATCACCTGTGTGGCTCCGTTGCTCATCGGGCCGTAGACGATGTAGCTGTGGCCGGTGACCCAGCCGACGTCCGCCGTGCACCAGAACACGTCGTCGTCGGGATGCAGGTCGAACACGTAGCGGTGGGTGAAGGTGGTGTGCGTGAGGTACCCGCCGGAGGTGTGCATGATCCCCTTCGGCTTGCCGGTGGTGCCCGATGTGTACAGCAGGAAGAGGAGCTGCTCGGCGTCCATCGGCTCGGCCGGGCAGTCGTCGGACGCTCCGTCCATCAGGTCGTGGTACCAGTGGTCTCGACCGTCGACCATCGTGACGTCGTTGCCGCCGCGCTTGACGACCACGACGGGCGTCATCGCCACGACGTGCTCGAGGCTCGGCGTGTCCTCGCAGGCTTCGTCGGCCGCCGGCTTGAGGGGGAACACCGACCCACGGCGGTAGCCGCCGTCGGCGGTGACGAGCACCTTGGCCTCCGCGTCGTTGATCCGGTCGGCGAGCGCCTGGGAGGAGAACCCACCGAACACGACGCTGTGGGCCGCACCGATGCGGGCGCAGGCGAGCATCGCCACCGCCGCCTCGGGGATCATCGGGAGGGAGATGTTCACCCGTTCGCCCCGCTCGACGCCGAGGCCCTTGAGGACGTTGGCGAACTTCGAGACCTCGGCGAGCATCTCGGCGTAGGTGATCGTGCGGGTGTCGCCCGGCTCGCCCTCCCAGTGGAACGCCACCTTGTCGCCCTTGCCCGCTTCGACGTGGCGGTCGAGGCAGTTGTAGGCCACGTTGAGCTTGCCACCCTCGAACCACTTGGCGTACGGCAACTGCCAGTCGAGGATCGTGTGCCACGGCTCGGCCCAGTCGAGGAGCTCCTCGGCCTGCCGGGCCCAGAACCCCTCGTCGTCCTCGCGCGCTTCGTCGTACAGGAACGTTCCCGCCACGAGCGCGTCGCGCTTGAACTCCTCGGACGGCGGGAAGGTCCGGTTCTCCGCCATCAGCGCGTCGATCGTGTCGTGATGTGTCCCCTCGTCACTCATGCGGCCGATGGTAGATCACGGCTCGGGGTCAGCCACCTCCGGCGCGTCACCGGCGTCCGGCCTGCGCTCGAGATCGCTCGCCACCGCGAGCAGGACGACCGGCAGCGCGACGAACACCGCGAGTCCGATGATGCTGGCGGCGGCGTCGCCAGCATCGAGATCACCCGCGTGGGCGATGTGGTACACGAGGTGCGGGACCCCCCACACCAGACTGGCGATCGACGCCGTCACCACCATCGCGCTGCTGAGTGTGACCGCCGCCGCCAACAGCAGGACCGCGAGCGCGAGGTTCAGACCGCCGACGTCACGCACCAGATGTTCGTTGTAGGGACCGTCGACGCTCACCCAGGCGCGACCGAGACCGGGATAGTCGTCGAAGAACGAACGGGGTGCGACCAGAGCCCATGCACCGATGGACAGCGAGACGAGCATCAGGTAGCCGAGAGCGACGCGCGTCACCGTTCTCACCGTCATCGTCACCACGTCTCCGGTCGTCGACCCCACCGACGCTAGTGCCACCGACGCATCGCTGTTGACTTATCATAAGGCTTTACTTATTCTTGAGGTCGATGGACGTCGGCACCCAACTCGTCGCTCTCGCCGATCCCACTCGGCGGGCGATCTTCGACATCGTGCGAGGCCGCTCGTCGTCGGTGCGCGAGATCACCGACGAAGTGCCGATCTCCCAACCGGCCGTCTCGCAGCACCTCAAGGTGTTGCGCGAGGCACGGTTGGTGACGTCCACCGCCGTGGGTCGCCGGCACATCTACCGGGCCGATGCACACGGCCTCGCCCTCCTGCGCGAGTGGATCAACTCGCTGTGGGACCAACCACTCGATGCCTTCGCCGACGCGGCGGAGGCGACCGAGCTCCGAGGAAGGAACACGACATGAGATCGACCAGCACGGCCATCGACCCGGTCCGCAAGCGCCGGGTCGTCCCGATCCCGCCGGATCAGGCGTTCGCACTGTTCACGACGGGGCTGCCGACCTGGTGGCCCGTCCGCACCCACTCGATCGCCGAGCGCGAGGACGTCGGGGTGCGCGTCGACGGCCGCATCGGTGGCCACATCGTCGAGGTCGCGCCCGACGGTTCCGAGTGCAGCTGGGCGGACATCATCGGGTGGGACCCGCCGCACCGCGTCGTGCTGGCGTGGCACCCGCACCCCGATCCCGTCACGTCCACGATCGTCGAGGTGCGCTTCACCGCCGTCGACGGCGGCACGCAGGTCGACCTCGAGCACCGAGCCTTCGAGGAGCTCGGCGACGAGCGCGGCCCAGAGGCCCGGGCCGGCTACCACGAGGGTTGGGAACCGGTGCTCGACGACTACGTGGCCGCAGCGACCTGACCTCACCGGCGGCACTCTGGGAACGGATGCTCGCAACTGCTGCAAGGAATCCTGCCCAGAGTCGCTGACACACCGTGGCAGGATCAGCCGGCTCGCCACTCGGCGACGAGGAAGCCGCCGAGGCCCGTCGGGTCGAGCAGCGCCTCGGCCTCGCTGATCCGGCTGCGCATCTTCATCGCCTCGAGCCCGGGCCGGGCCGCCTGCTCGGCCCAGACGCGTCGGCCCTCCTCGACGAGATCGTCGATCCCCCACCGCTGGAGGAACTGGCCCTGCGTGCGGACGGTGTCGGGCTCGGGCAACTGGTCGAGCGGCACGTCGGTGGTGATGTCCTGGGTGCCGGGCACCGCCAGGTAGTGATCGCCGCGCTCGTTGCCGCGGTAGGTGCGCAGCCAGTCGCGCCACGGACGGTCGGCCAGCTCGGCGGTCGACGCGGTGCCGTAATCGATGACGAGCAGTGAACCGGAGCGAAGGCGTGAGCGAGCATCGGCGACCCACTGGGCGGCGCGGTCGGCCAGCGGGGCTCGCGCACCGATCCGCGCCGCGGCCGGCAGCGGCGTCGGGAGCGGATCGAACGGCGCACTGAGTCGCTCGACGAGACGGTCGCCGTCGACCGCCACGTACGCCTCGCGCCATCCGCCGTCGAACACGGCGAGGCGGAAGGGCAGGTTGTCGAGCAACTCGTTGGCGACGATCACCCCGTCGAACGGGTCCACCGGGAGGTCGGCTCGTGACTCGATCCCGTCCGGGTGCCGCTCGCGCTGCGCGGCGGAGACCTCGACGGCGACGTAGCGCATCGCCGGGCTGCACGCCGGTTCGACCGCAAGGACGGACCGAGCCAACGTTCCCGGCCCGGCACCCGCGTCGACGACCGTGAAGGTGTCCGGCCGACCGAGGCGCTCCCACTCGGCATCGAGGTACCTGGCGAGCACCGCGCCGAAGAGTGGTCCGACCTCGGGCGAGGTGATGAAGTCGCCCCGCCGCCCTGCCGACCCACCCTGGTTGTAGAAGCCGCGGTCCCCGTAGAGCGCCTCGTCCATGAACGCGTCGAAGGGAATCGGAGTCTGGTCGGGCACCGCGTCACCCTACGGGCGCGCCCGGCGAACTCTCGGTCCTCTCGATCGCGGCGGTCGTCATCGAAGGGACCGAGACGTTCAGTCCCGTGCGTCGAGCATCGCCAACAGCGTGGTGGTGGTCCTCCAGTTGCGGATCGTCATGTTGGCGTAGGCGGCGGTGCCGGTGATCCGACTCATCCGGCTCTTGGTCCGCTCCGCCGAGAGGCGGCGGAAGTACACGGCGCCGGTGCCCGGCCAGGCCTCGTCGACGCCGTCGCGGAAGAGGAACGCATCCAGCGCATCGGCCGGCGTGAGCGGCGGCTTGAGGAAGACGACGTCGGAATGGAAGGTGTCAGGCGAGTCGCCGAACCCGTCCGGCGCCTGGGCGACCACGCTGCGCATCTGCTGGTGCGAGCGGACCACCACCACGACCGGGATGTCGAAGTCGTCGGCCATGATCGCCTCCACGGCGGGCTCGAGATCGTCCCGCGGCCGGTCGGACTCGAAGATCACGTTCCCGGACTGGATGTACGTCTCCACCGCGTCGAACCCCGCGGTCCCGAAGGCGGCGCGCAGGTGCGCCATCGCCACCTTGTTCTTCCCCCCGACATTGATCCCCCGCAACAACGCCACGTATCGACCCATCACACCGAACGTATCTCAACCCAAATCAGGTCTCCTGAGGGCCGATCGGCGGCGGGGAGCGCACGGCGCGCCACGAGGAAGCTGCCTCCGGGCAGCGACGAGTCGGCGCAACGCAGCGATCGCCGTCGTCCGGCGGTCCTCAGGGGCCGAGGGCGCCGGTGAGATCGGAGATGTCGCCGAAGCGGGAGAGCAGACCCGGGAGAACACCGACCACGATCGTGCCGATCACCGTGATGCCGATGGCGGCGGAGATCGGGGCCGGCGGCTGGATCGGGGTGACGTCGCCGTCCGGGACGTCCTCGACCCACACGA
>CAYGLH010000313.1:937-4503 GCA_964350535.1 uncultured Ilumatobacteraceae bacterium | reverse complement strand
CCGGTGAGCGCGTCGACCTGGACCTGGTCGATCGGGGCCGTGAAGGCGACGTCGGGGAGACCGACGACGTCGTACTTGTTGAACAGGAGCGGATCGTCGTCGACGAGGACCATCTCGACTGCGCGCGACGGTGGCGGGGTCGGCGGGTCGCCGCCGCCACGCGGCTGACCGCCGATCGTGACGGTCACCGGGCTGTCGTCGGGCTCCTGTTGCGACTCGGGCACGATCGTCTTCGAGGCATCGACGAAGATGCCCTGGTCGATCAGCACCATGTCGGCGTCCGCCGTCGAGTTGCCGGTCCAGTTCTCCGGGAACGGGATATTCTCCGCAGGAATGTCGACGAGGTCCGCACCGTCGACCGACACCTGGTTGCCGACCGGCGACACATCGGCGGACGGCCGCGTGGTGCCGTCGCTGCGCGCGAACTCGCGCAGGCGGACCGCGAACTCGACGGTCGCCACGCCATCGCCTGGCGGTTCGTTGATGTTGATCCGGCCGCTGTAGGTGACCGTGATCTGTGTGACGTCGGTGAGCTCGGCCTCGGTGAGCGCCTGCGCCTCGGCGATCGTGTAGTCGGCGGGCGTCAGGCCGGTGAGGGTGACCGTCGCGTCGTCGGCGCCGATGTCGGCGGGCGGTGTGATCTCGCCGAACTCGGTGAGGTTGAACCACTCGAACGGGTCGCCGGCGCTGGCGTCGGTGATCACGAGCTCGTCGATCTTGGCCGCCGTGGTGTTCGTGCCGGTGAGGGTGACCAAGCTGCGCGGGTACTCCTCCGGCGGGACGCCGGGGTCGGGGATGCCGAGCGGCCCGCCCTCCCACTCCTTCGTGGCGTTCACCGTCACGGGCACGTCGACGATGACGATCGTGTCGCTGTCGAAGAACTGGAACGGATCGTCGTCCAGGTCGAACACCGCTTCGGACATCACGTCGTTGCGGATGACGCCGTTCGTTGCCGTGTTGAACTCGTTGTCGGCGATCACCGGGACGGTGGGATCGCTGCGCAACACGTCGCGCAGTTCGAACACCGGCCGCAGTTGCCGGTCGTTGCCGACCGACGGCGCCACGCCCGTGCCGACCGGCGGGGCGAACGCGTCGAGACGCTCCGCCCGGGTCGGGCTCTCGACGTAGGTGAGTCGGAAGCCGAGGGTGAGGGGGCGCTGCGCCACCGGGATGGTGAGGCCGGGGTAGGCCCCGTCGCACGGGTCGGGCGGGGTCGCTGCGGCGGACGTGCCGAGGCACGGGTCGTTGCTCGCCTGCACCCACTGTCCGCTGGCCGGGTCGGCACCTTCGGTCGCGACCTGGAAGAGCTCGGTCCGGAGCACCTGGTCGTAGGTCAGGTGGGGATCCATCGTGGGCGTGATCTCGTCGATCCGCACCAGGTCGAACGAGTCGAAGACGCTGTCCTCGAGCGGCGTGCTGGCCGGGTCGGGGATGTCGGTGATCCGCACGCCGGCGAGCCCTGAGTACCCGAGGGTCGACCACGAGATCGTGATGCCGGAGCGGTCCTGCGATCGCGCCGTCAGCACGTCGCGGTCCCAGTTCTTGTCGATCGGGTCGCCGGCACCAGGGTCGATCGGGGTGACGACCACGTCGTCGCACGCCTCGTCCGACTCGACGAACGCGGCGTTGGAGCCGTTGACCGGCGTGGCGTTGGCGTCGGCGCAGTCCGTGAACGTGGTGTCCGTGTCGGGCTGATCGGCCGGGCCGTCGGGCTTGATGCCGAACGCCAGGTTCGGCGCCACGTTCGTGCCCGGCGGGAAGCCGCCTTGGCATCCGCCGCCTGCGACCGCGGCCTGGTAGACGAATCGGATCCCGGTCGCCGTCTCGGGCACTGGGGCGGGAAGGACCTCGTTGACCACGGTCGGTCCGACGATCCCCTGCATCCCCGGCACGGTGACCCAGTCGGCCGGTTCAGCGGTGCTGGTCGTGTACTGCACGGTGAGCGTCGAGCAGGCCGGCACCGGCGTGGCCGTCACGGCCTGCGGGGCGAACGCCTCGAACCACGGGCTGGGCACGGTGGAGGGGTCCTGCACGATGATCGTGGTGGCGTCGACCGTCGACTCGGGGAACGGCATCAGCCGGCCTTCGAGCTGGACGATCACGATCTGGCCGGGCCGGCCGGGCACGGTCTCGGGCGCCACGGTCTTGCCCGTCTCGATGTCGATGCGGTCGACGATCGTGACCAGCTGGTCGCGGTCGAACGCCGAGTCGGCGCTCGTGCCGTCGGTTCCGTCGACGCGCACGAGGTTCGGCCGGACGAACGTGTCGGACGGCTGGTCCTCGGGCGTGTCGACCGTGAACTCGATGATCGCCTCGCTGTCCGGCAGGATCACGTCGGGAGCGGTGACGGTGAACTCGACCGAGAAGCCGGTGACGTTGCACCCCGCCGGCGGGTCGGGAAGGGTGTTGACGACGTCGGTCGTCTCCGGTGTGGCCTCGGGGGTGCCGTCGCACTCGTAGGTGATGGCCGCCTCGTCGGCGTTCGCCGGCCATTGCACGGTGCCGAACCCGGCGAACGTGATGGGGTTGGGACCGATGAACGGGTTGTTCGCGTTGTCGGCCGGCTCGGTGATCGTCATGGAGGTCAGCGGGTCGGGACCGTTGAGGCCGCCGAGCGTCACCGTCGCCGAGTCGCCGGCGTTGATCGAACCGGGCTCGATCGTCTTGCTCGCCGTGACGTCGAGCGTGCTCTGACGGATGTTGAAGTTCGCATCGTCCTGCGCGTCGGCGGACTCGGTGCCGTCGGTGACCGTCGACTGCGCGACGTTGTCGACGACGACCGGCGGGTTGACCGCCGTGCCGCGCTGGACGAGCGTGAGGTCGACGTCGACGGTGGCCCCTGGCACGATCCCGTCGCCGGTCGTGTCGGTGAAGGTGTAGCGCACGCCGGCCGCGTTCGCGAGGTCGGCGGTGGACGCGTCGACCCAGCCGGGAACGCTCTGGTCGTACACCTGGACGGTGACCTCGTCGGCGTTCGGGGGAAGCGGCGGCGTCGGCACGCTGGTCAGCGCGAGGTAGAAGAACGGGTTGGTGACGTCGGTCGCCGGTGGATCCTCGGGAGGATCCTGGATCACCCACGTGTCGACCGGGACGTTCGACGTGTTCGTCGCCGACAACGACAGCGTGATCGGATCGGTGGCGCCCGCGACCTGGCTCTCCGGTGTGAACGACTTCGTGATGTCGGTGGCGATGGTGACCGGAACGTCCGGGACGACCGTGGCCTCGGAGTCCTTCGGGTTGGCGTTGTCAGCGCTGACCGTGGCGGTGTTGGTGAGGTCGGTACCGCTCTCCTCGACCGGGATCGCAGGGTCGACGACGACGGGCACCGTGATCGTGATCACCTGCCCCGGCGGCAGCCCTGTTTCGCCCCCGCCGAGATCGGCCTCGAACGCGATCGTGAACGGGTTGCCGCTCGTGTCGATCGTGGTCGGGATGCTCGGCGTGACCACGATCGGCCCGTCGAGACTGATGTACGGGGGCAGCGTGTCCTCGAGCTCGGCGTTGACGCACCCGTCCGCAGCCGCCGTGGTGCACTGCACCTGGATCGTGTAGGTGACGCTCTCTCC
>CAYGLH010000313.1:0-927 GCA_964350535.1 uncultured Ilumatobacteraceae bacterium | reverse complement strand
CGTCACCAGTCTGATCGTGCTCCGGGGGGAGGGGGAGGGAGTATTCGAGAAGGCGACCCGTGCGGCGGAGCCTCACGGCATGCGTGCTCGACGCGGCGCGGATGACACGATTGTGATCCCCACGAGCGGCGGTGGCACCGCGAGCGACCATGCAACTCGAGCTGCGCGGTGCGCCCTGGCCGTTCAGCGAGCGACGCGAGCGCATCAGATGGCTCTCTCCACCGGGCTTTCTCAGCAAGCAGGTGAAGCTCTCTCCGGGCGTGACCGTGTTGGCGTCGGCCACCTTCTGGATCGACAGCGACGCCGTCGGCGTCTGGGCGGCGACGGGAGGCGCGCCGCCCACCGCCAACAGGCCGGCGAGCGCCGCGACCGCAACGAGGAGCAGTGCCATCACGCGGCCGGGACGCGACCCTGCTGGACCCTCCCCCGGGCGGCTCGTGTGTCGTCGAGCCGTACCGCTGGTGTTCATCCGGCTGAACCTAGTGTGCGGCGCGCGCCGTGCCAATGATGACGTGTCGCCCCGTGCCGCCAGGCGGGGCGCCGTTAGCCTCGCGGCCACCATGGCGCACGAATTCATCTACCAGGCCTACAAGCTCGCCCGGCACTACCCGCCGGACAAGACCGTCCTGGAGAACATCTCGCTCTCCTTCTATCCCGGCGCCAAGATCGGCGTGCTCGGTTCGAACGGTGCGGGCAAGTCGTCGCTCCTGAAGATCATGGCCGGGCTCGACGACGGGTACTCGGGCGAAGCCCGCCTCACCCCCGGTTTCACGGTCGGCTACCTCGCCCAGGAGCCGCAACTCGACGCGGCGAAGGACGTCAAGGGCAACGTGATGGACGGTGTCGCAGAGGTGCAGTCGATCATCGACCGGTACAACGAGGTCATGGCGATGTGGGCCGACCCCGACGCCGACTACGACAAGATCG
>CAYGLH010000312.1:0-4518 GCA_964350535.1 uncultured Ilumatobacteraceae bacterium | reverse complement strand
CGTCCAGGTGGACGACGACCAGCGGGCCGTTCTCGACCGCGCGGGGCTCACCGAACTCATTGGCGCCGATAACCTGCTCCCGGACGACCCGCACATCGACACGGTGCTGGAGCGCGGTCTCCGACGCGCTGCCGATCTCGCTGAGATTCAACGTTCGCCCAACAGTCGCGAGACGTGAGCGATTCCGGCCTGGCAGGTGCCGACGTGAACAAAGCGGGTCTCGATCCGGACACGAATCGTGCCCACGGATTGCCCACGAACGGGTCGAATGTGGGCACGATCAGCCAACACGGACCAACACGACAAGCTCGCGAAACACCAGCTCAGATAGCACAAAGCTACATCGACGAGCACCGGCTGGACGGCCCGGGCGGGCCTTGTAATCATGTGGTCGCGAGTTCGATTCTCGCACCCGGCTCCAGCGGACGTCGTGCATTCGTCGGCCGTCGCTCCTGCCGGGGCGCACGGTCGTGAGGGGTGCTCGCCGGCGGATCCTGCCGATTCATCCATTCTGGGGGATGGCCCGATCGCGGCGCATTCGTAGGTTCGGTCCGGGTGGGGCGCTCGTCGCCGTGACGAGCGCACACCATCCGGAGGACCTATGGCTGAGACGCTCGAGTACATCATCATCCGCTTCCCGGAGAACGACCAGTTCGCCGGCGAGATCGCACCCGAGCTCGCCGCGCTGGTCGACGCCGGCGTGGTACGCATCGTCGATCTCGTGTTCATCGCACACAGCCCTCGTGGGGGCTACGTGGTCCTGGAGGTCGACGAGCACGAGCACCTCAGCGCCATCGCCGCCATCGACGGCGGGGTCGGGGGCGTGATCACCGCCGCCGACATCGAGCACGCCGCCGAAACTCTCGTCGATGGCTCCTCGGTCCTGCTCATCGTGTGGGAGGACCTGTGGGCGTCGTCGCTGGCGGGTGCGCTGCTCCGCGCCGGCGGCGAGTTCGTCGAGGGCGCCCGGATCCCGGCGGACCTCACCCGCCAACTCGACTCGGTCCTGGCCGAGACGGCCTGACCAGGAGGAGCCAGATCATGTTGAGACGACGACGCCCACTCCTCAGAGCTGCTGCGGGTACCGCAGTCGTCGCCGGCACGGCGGCCGCTGTCGGCGGCCGGGTCCGGCGACGCCAGGACCGACGGTGGCAGCAACAGGCCGACGCCGAGGCCTACGAACAGCAGCAGTACGCGATGCAGATGGCTCCCGCACCTGCGCCTGCGCCTGCGCCTGCGCCTGCGCCTGCGCCGCCGCCACCTCCCGCCCCGACGATGTCGACCGTCGAACAGCTCCAGCAGCTCGCCGCGCTCCGAGATCAGGGCGTGCTGAACGAGGCCGAGTTCGAGGCGGAGAAGGCGAAGATCCTGGCGAGCTGATCGAGCTGTCGTGTCGCTCCTCTCGCACTTCGAGTCGCGGGCGGAGCGCGAGTGGTCGCGTTCGATCGTCCTGGGGTGGCCGACGGACCCGGCACCGCCACCGGTGCCGGTGCTCCGCCGGCGGCGCATCGAGGGCGACGGCGCAGGGCGGGTGGTCGGCGCGATCGCCCGCTCGGTCGGCCGCACGCTGCTGTCGACACGCGTCAGTGCCGAAGAACTCGGCCGGCTCGAGGAGGCACTCGACGAATCGGTCGTGGTGTGGACACCGGCGATCTGTCTGCGTTCACGGTCGGATGTCATCGGCGCGCTGACCGATGCGGATGATGCGCTCGGCGAGGTCGTCGTGACGTTCGGTGCCACGGCAGGCACGGACTCGAGCGCGTTCGTCGAGTGGGTGGCGACGGGACGCTTCAACCGACCGGTGCTGCTGCACGACGACGAGCTCGTCGAGCCCACCGGCGCCGTCGTACGTGTCGGCGGGGCGCTGTGCGTCACGTTCGCAGACGGTCGACGAGCCTCGGAGATCTGGTGCTACTACGACCGACTCGGTCTCATCGAGCAGCTGCTCCAGTGCCCCGAGTAGTCGTCGCCGCCGGCCACCACCGGTGAGCGGGTGGAGGGTGCCGGCGTCAGAGCAAGCCCGCGCTCTCGGCGCTCGCCACTGCCTGCGTGCGGTTCTGTGCGCCGAGCTTCCGGTAGATCGAGGCGGCGTGGGACTTGACGGTGTTGCGCGACACGAAGAGTCGTGACGCGATGTCGGCGAGGCTGAGGTTGGTGGGCAACAACTGCAGCACCTTGAGCTCCGACGCGGTGAGCGCCGACGCCCCGCTCACCGGGCGGTGCATCGCGTCCACCTGACGACGGAGCCGCTCGACCTCGGTGAGCACGTCGCTCGTCGCGCCCGGCGTGTCGCGCTCGACCCGTACGTGGTGCTCGAGCTCGCTGATGAGCTCGAGGCTGGCCTGGCGATCGTCGAGCAGGAGTGTGGTCTTCACGAGCGGGATCCGCGCCAGGATGTTGAACCACGGTGCGACCGACGAGAACCCGGCGAGGGCGCGTCGGGCGCCGGCCAACTGTCGCATGGCGTCCTCGGGCCGATCCGCCCGCACGCACCACAGTGCGGTGACCGCCAGGCCGATCGCCGCCGGTGGGAACATCTCCGCCCCACATCCACGGCGCAGCTCGGCCGCCCGCTGGCTCTTCGCGGTGGCTGCGTCGGTGTCGCCCGTGACCTCGTCGATCACCGCGCTCGTGGCGAGACAGTTCGACCTCACCATCGGGTTGTCGGTGAGCTCGCCCTCGAACTCGCCGGCGGCCAACGACGCCCGGGCGTCGTCGGTGAAACCGTTGACGAACGCCAGTGCGCCGTGGACCCAGCAGGCGAACGCGGCCCACGGTCCGCTGGTCAGCTGCCTCCGGGCTTCGTCGGCGTCGGCGAGCAGCTCGCGTGACGGGCGTGCGGCGAGTGTGACCCCGAGCAACTGCGCCCACCACGTCAGCGCGTCGGGCGGCGCCTGGCGGTCCTCGATGGCCTGGTCCAGCACCCGGTGCCACTGCAGCGCCCGTGTCTCGTCGCCGTACTGGATCGCGATGAGACACTGCATGCTGCAGAGCGCCGGGGACGTGCGGACGAAGTCCGGTGGGAACGCCTTGAGCCAGTCCGCGACCGTTTGACGAAGACCTCGGGTCACGTAGTCGCCGCCGTGGGTGATGACGAGCGCTTCGAGCGCTTCCAGATCGCCGATCGCCTGCAGGTGGGAGAACGCGACGGTCGCCTCACCGACGCCGAGCCAGTAGCGAGCCGCGTTGCGGTGCACGCGATGCCATCGATCCGGATCCGAACCTCTGAGGTCGACCGACAGCCACTGGCGGAGCACCGGGTGGAGGCGGTACCACTCGCCGCGGTGGTCGAGGCCGAACACCACATGTTCCTGCCGGTGGAGCCTGTCGAGCACCTCGCGCGAGCCGGTCCGCTCGAAGACCTCGTCGCAGGTCGTCGCGGTGAAGTGTTCGAGCACCGAGACGTCGTGGAGAAAGCGCAGCGCGTCGGGGTCGAGGCTGCCCAGCCACTCGCTCCGGAGGTAGTCGATCAACGCCGCGTGATCGGCGGCGTCCGGCGGCTCGACGCCGCGCTGGATCGCGGTCGCGGCCAGTTGCAGGCCGGCCGGCCAACCGTCGATGAGCGACAGCATCTGCCGAAGGCCGGCCGCGTTCGGGTCGACCTCCACGCGGGCGAGGAACCGGTGGACCTCCGACTCGTCGAACATGAGATCGGCGACGGTCACGTCGACGACGCCCGGTGACAGTCTCGAACGGCCGATCGACTCGTGGTCGTTGTGACCCCGACCGACGAGGATCAGGGTCGAGGCGTCGGGGAGGTGTTCCACGAGCGCCTCGACGATCCAGCTCGTCGACGAACTGCGGATCCGGTGGATGTCGTCGAGCACCAACACGAAGGGTCGCGGCGCATCGTTCGTGAGCGCTGCGCGAATCGCCTCGACGTACGGGCGCGAGGACGGTCCCGCCGTCGGGTCCGGCTCGGGGAACGACACGCACCCGTGGAGGGCGGTGCGCAGGCGCTCGAACAACGCAACCGGGTCGTCGCCGCCGCGCGCGACGTCGACCCAGCAGACATCTCGCTCGTCGTGCCGCACCCACCGCGCCACGATGTCGGTCTTGCCGTAACCGGCCGGGGCCAGCACGCGCAGGAGCTTGCCGCGCGCGCTCTCGTAGTGGTGGTCGAGGCGCGTCCGTCGGATCCGGCGACCGCTCGGCTCCGGCACGTCGCGCGCCACGGTCTCGCCGATGTCGGGCGCGACCTGCTGTTCGTGACCGACCGCGCCGGGCATGGGTCGAGACTATGGCATGGCATGATCTCATCCGGAATGGGTGATGACCTGGGAATCTCGCCACCGGTACACATACATCGGGATGCCGACGTGATCGACGACGAGGAGTTCGCTGCCCAGCAGGAAGAGCTGCTCTCATGACCTGGAACGGTCCGGGCGTGCTCGGGCGCGCCGATGGTCGATCGATCGCACACACTGGACGGAGCAACCATGACCAACCAGCCTGACCGTCACGCGCGTGGGACGTTGCCGATTCCGGATCGGCCGGGTTCGGGGTTGACGACGTATG
>CAYGLH010000311.1:0-4543 GCA_964350535.1 uncultured Ilumatobacteraceae bacterium | reverse complement strand
GACGATCCCCTTCTCGGTCGCCCGCATCCACCAGTTCTCCATGTCGAGGGTGATGCCGAGGTCCTGTCCGACGACCATCGAGTTGGTCGTGATCTCGACCTCGCATCCCCGGTCGGCCAGCACCTCGGCCACCGAGGTCGCCTGGTGGAAGCCGAGCTCGTCGATCACGATCACGCGCCCGGTCGGCTCGACGGTGCCCTCCAGCACGTCGCGGACGTCGACGACGTGGGTGGCGTCGTCCGGCGCCCAGTACGGTCGCGCCGGCTCGGCGCCCGTGGCGACGATCACGTGGTCGGGGGATCGTTCCTCGACCAAGCCGGGCCAGACGCTCACCCCGTACTCGATGGTGACCCCGAGGCGTTCGCACTCGGCGACCTGGTTGCGCACGAGGTCGCCGAACTCAGCCCGGTTCGGCACCGATGCGGCCACGCGGACCTGCCCGCCCGGCTCGTCGTGCTGCTCGCAGACCGTGACTCGATGGCCGTTGCGCCGCGCGGCGATCGCCGCCTGCAGCCCACCTGGACCGGCCCCGACCACCATCACGTCGCGCGGTCGGGGTGTGATGGCGACGGCGCCGACACCCTCCGACTCGCGTCCGGTGCGCGGGTTCTCGATGCAGCCGAGCCAACGGTTGAGGCCCATGCGGCCGACGCACTCCTGGTTGCACGAGAGGCACAGCCGGATCGCCTCGGTCTCGCCGGCACGGGCCTTCGCCGCGAAATCCGCGTCGGCGATCTGCCCGCGCACGACACCGACCAGGTCGCAGTGGCCCTCGGCGAGCGCCCGCTCGGCCTGCAGCGGATCTTTGAAGCGGCCCACGCCGACCACCGGTAGGTCCACCGCCTTGCGGATCTCCGAGGGGATGAACATCGCGTAGCCCGGCGGGACGTGCATCGACGCCTCGATCATGAACAGGCTCGCCGTGGCGACGCCGATCGACGTGTTGATGTAGTCGACCTGACCGGTCGCCTCGACGATCCGGGCGACCTCGACCGCCTCGTCGATGGTCGTCCCCTGGTCGATCAGCTCGTCGCCGCAGATCCGGACGCCGAGCGCCAGCCGGTTGCCGATCACGTTGCGCACGGCGGCGACGATCTCGACCAGGATGCGCGCCCGATGGGCGAGCGAACCGCCGTAGTCGTCGGTGCGACGGTTGGTGGCCGGGGAGAGGAAGCCGCGCACGATCGAGCTGTGCGAGCACTGCAGCTC
Source organism: uncultured Ilumatobacteraceae bacterium (assembly GCA_964350535.1). Classification (GTDB taxonomy): domain Bacteria; phylum Actinomycetota; class Acidimicrobiia; order Acidimicrobiales; family Ilumatobacteraceae; genus CAYGLH01. The sequence goes on along the minus strand of CAYGLH010000311.1, from coordinate 3,334 downwards.
GATCCCGTCGAAACCGCCCTCGGCGCAGTGCTCGGCCACGGCGGCGTAACCGGCGACGATCTCGTCGATCTCGGCCGCCGTCACGGCCTTCGGTACCTCGCGGAAGAGCGGGTCGGCGACGGGTGACGGTGCCCACACGGGCAGCCGCGAGTACATCGACGAGGCCTGACCGCCGTTGTGGTTGATCTGGGCGAAGATCGGCGTGCGGTGCCGATGGACGGCGTCGGTGATCCGGCGATAGCCGGGGATGACGTCGCGGTGGAACCCGTGGATCAGCTTCTCGTAGGGCCAGTCCGTGGGATGGGTGGAGTGCTCCTCGGTGATGATCAGCCCGACGCCGCCTTTGGCGCGCTCGGCGTAGTAGTCGGCGTGCTGCTCGGTCGGCTTGCCGTCGCGGGCGTAGTTGGTGAGGTGGGCGCTGAACACGAGCCGGTTGCGGGTCTGCACCGGGCCGAGCGCCAAGGGTGTCCAGAGGTAGCGGGTGGCCATCGCGTCCCGCACGGTAGTGCGGAGGATCGCCTCGTCGGGCTTCGACGTCGCGTAGATTCACCTGGATGGCCGATGTTGGGAAGGTGCCCGCGCGCGACCCGCGCCCCGTGGCGCGGGGACTGCTGCGGATCGGCTGACGTTGGGCACCTCGACATCGTCCTTCGGCGTCAGTCGGCGCGAGTCGCACGACTCGTCGGACTTCTACGCACGTTTCGCGGCGCCCGAGATCAGCGACGACGATGCGCTCGGCACGCCCGGCCGGCTCGACCGGATCCACCACGGCGACGCCCGTCGCATGACCGACGTCCCCGACGCCACGGTCGCCCTGGTGGTCACCTCGCCGCCCTACTTCGCGGGCAAGGAGTACGAGACAGCGCTCGGTGAGGGCCACGTGCCGGCCGACTACCTCGACTACCTCGAGATGCTCCGCGACGTGTTCGCCGAGTGCGCCCGCACGCTCGAACCCGGCGGCAGGATCGTCGTCAACGTCGCCAACCTCGGCCGGCGGCCGTACCGCAACCTCGCCGCCGACGTCACGGCGATCCTCCAGGACGACCTCCGCCTGCTCCTGCGCGGCGAGGTCGTGTGGCAGAAGCAGCGGGGCGCCAGCGGATCGTGTGCCTGGGGTTCGTACCAGTCGCCCGCCAACCCCGTGTTGCGCGACACCACCGAGCGGCTGCTGATCGCCAGCAAGGGTCGGTTCGATCGTGTCGGGACGGGGTCCGACGGCGTGGCGACCGTGCCGGGCGACGAGTTCATGGAGGCCACCCTCGACGTGTGGGAGCTGCCCGCCGAGAGCGCCACGCGGGTCGGCCATCCCGCGCCGTTCCCGGTGTCGCTCGTCGAGCGGTGCATCCATCTCTTCACCTACGCGGGCGACGTCGTGCTCGACCCGTTCATGGGATCGGGCACCACGGCGGTGGCCGCGGTCAACACCGGCCGTCACTATCTCGGCTACGACACCGACGACGGGTACGTACGAGCCGCGCGCGAGCGGGTCGCGTCACTTCCTGCGGCGACCGCCCCGGATCGGCGCACGGTGAAGGAGATGGCCCGCGAGCTCCTCGAGGCCGGCGGCTACACCGCCGTCGAGGAGAACGTGCGCGTGTCGCCCGGCGTGAGCGTGAGCATGCGTGCCGTCGCACCTGACGGAACGGCCACGTTGTTCGAGCTGGGCGGCGTCAACACGCCGGCCCGTCCGGGCCTCGGCCGCATCGAGGCGGTGTGGAAGACGATCGCCAAGGCGTCCGTGGTCCGCGAGGTCGGTCGCGACGAACCGTTCGTCGTGCTCACGATCGGCACGATCCGCGGCGGCCCGATGGCCGCGGTCACGGGCGACGACGGTCCCGTGCGGGCGATCGTCGACATGTCGCGCGACGACGCGCCCGAGCGCCTCGCCGCGATCTGACCCGCCGTCGTACCTCTCGGCGCGAGTGATTGCGTGTCGGATGCCCTCGTTCGCGCCGAGAAGTGCGTCGGCGGCTCAGCCGAGCGGGGTCACCACGACGTCGAAGCGCTCGTCGCTCCACGTCGCCAGCGCGTCGGACCCGTCGGTGAGCAGCGCCCGGGCGAGTGCGCCCTTGGCCGCCTTGGCGAAGTGACCGCCGGGCTTGCCACTCGGGTCGACGAGCTCGACGCGCCAGCCGCGACCCGCCAGACGGGCCGTGTCGAGGGCGGCGCGGTGCTCGTTCGGCAGCAGATCGATCACCGTGCGCCGGCGTCCGGCACGAGCGATCGCCGCGCTCACGTCGGCGCGCCAGAACGTCGAGAGCTTGCCGACGCCGGGGAGCGACACGCTCATCTTCAGGCGGTAATCGGGCACCGGGTCGTCGCCGGTCACGACGCCGAGCAGCCCCGACACGACGGTGACCCGGCGGCGCGCCGCGGGATCGAGCGACGCCGGGTCGAGATGGTCCCAGACCACGCCGGTGTACCGCTCCCACGCCGGGAGGGTCGGCGCGCCGATCACCGAGGTGTTGGCGTCGCGGGCGCGCACGAGCAGGTCGCCCTCCTTCAGACCGAGCAACCTGGCGTCACCGCCGTGAGCTGCGCCCAGCGCCGAGGCCACCGCCTGCCGACGTTCTTCGATGGCGGCCGTGCGGCCGTACCGCCCCGCAGCGGGGTGCCACCCCTGCTGGCCGTCGGCGCGACGCCGGCCCAACCGTCCGCCCTCCTCCTTTCCCTCGCTCGGCGGGAGGAGCAGGAGCAGCTCGTCGGGGTGGAACGTCGGTTGCGTGCGCACCGGTGCGATCGTGGCATCTAGAGTCGCGGTCATGCGAGTGCACTTGGATGGGGACAAGTGCCAGGGGCACAACCGTTGCTACGCCCTGGCACCCGAGTTGTTCGACGTCGACGACTACGGACAGGCGGTGTTGATCGGCGACGGGGACGTCCCGACGGACCTCGAGGACAAGGCGCGGCTCGCCGCGTCGAACTGTCCCGAGTACGCGATCACGATCTCCGACTGACGGGCGCTCGCACACGTACCACCGACACCATCACTGGATCTTGGGGGATTCACCATGACCGACACCGTCGAGTCCGGGGCCGACGACCGCTACATCGCGATCATCAAGGACACACCGGAGGGCGCCGACGTGTGGGAGCGCGTCCCGTACGACCCGGCCGACTACGGGCCGGTGAGCGATTGGGCCACCGATCTCGATCACGCCGATCCCGCGTACAACGAGCAGGCGCACGAGATCTGGAAGGATCTGCGCGAGGGTGGGTGCCCGGTCGCCCACACCGAACGGTACGGCGGCATGTGGGTGCCGCTCACCCACGAGACCGTCTACGACGTCGCCTACGACACCGAGAACTTCACCAGCCGCGCCGTCGTGGTCGG
>CAYGLH010000310.1:416-4546 GCA_964350535.1 uncultured Ilumatobacteraceae bacterium | reverse complement strand
TCGTCGATGACGCGATCCTCGAGCTGCAGCGACCAGTAGCGCGCCCATCCCTTGTAGGGACATGCGGTCGCGGTGTCGGTGGGCCGCAACAGGTCGGCACGAACGTCGGTCATCGGGAGGTAGAACCGCGCCGGGAGACCGGTCTCGAAGAGCACTGTGGGTCGGTGCGACTCGGCGACGATGTCGTCGCCGGCCAGCACCCGCACGTGACGCGAGGACGCCAGCGCGTCGACCCGGACCTCGGGACTGCGCGGGTGCACGAGCACCTCGACGTCCTCTTCGAACCAGTTGTCGAGCGCGTCCCACTCGACGCGCACCAGGCCCTCGAGTGCCGCCGACTCGGGATGCACCCACGCCGCGTCCGCGAGCACGTCGCCGTCGACCCGCAGGTCGCCACGGCGTCCGATGCCTCTGCCCGACGACTCGAACGTGGTGCCGTTCGGGACGAACTGGGCGTGGACGTCGTCGGTCGGGAAGTACCACACCGGGTAGTACCGGTGCTCCCACACGAGGCGCGCGTCGCGGCTGTCGACAACGACCCGGCCGCGATGGAACCCCCGGATCCACTTGGCGGTGGACTCGACGCGGAGTTCCTCACTCATGGACGGTGCAACCGCTCGGACGGCAGAACATTCCCTTGACTTCAAGCGAACTTGAAGTCGTACACCTGGGGCATGCGACAGATCGAGACCGACCTCTGGGAGACCACCGAGTACCGCGTCGCCGGCGGACCGACCACCCACGCCTACCTGTGGACGGCGCCCGGCGGCAACGTGCTCTTCTACAACCTCGGCGACGCTCTCGACGTGGAGCGCATCGGCCGGCTCGGCGGCGTCGTCCATCAGTACCTCAGCCATCTGGACGAGATCTCGCCCATGCTGGCGCAGTTGGCAGGGCGGTTCGGCTCGACGCTGCACTCATCGGTGCTCGAGGCCGACACCGTCCGCCGGGTGCACCAGCCGGCCGTGCTCGTCGAGCGACGGCACGTGGACGGTCACGGCGTCGAGGTGATCCCGACGCCGGGTCACACACCGGGGAGCGTGTGCTTCCTCGTCGACGGCGCCGCCGGTCGGTACCTGTTCACCGGCGACACGCTGATCCGCGGTGCCGACGGTCGGTGGTTCGCCGGCTACATCCCGGGCTACAGCGACATCGACGACCTGATGGCCACGCTCGACGTCCTCGCGGAGCTGCGCCCCGACCTCGTTGCATCCAGCGCGTTCACCGGGAGCGCAGGCGCGCACCGCCTCGACCAGCCGTGGGCGGACTGCGTCGCCGAGGCCCGCGATCAGCTGATCGAGCGGCACGGCGGCGAGCTGTCCGCGAAGATGGAGGCATGACGACCCACGCTGAGGCCCTCGTCGAGCTGCGCCGGATCTGTGGGGCGCTGCCCGAGGTGTCCGAGCGGTTGAGCCACGGTGCGCCGACCTTCTTCATCCGCGAGAAGAAGACGCTGTGCACGGTGCACGACAACCACCACGGCGAGCACGGTGTCGCCCTGTGGGCGCCCGCCCCGCCGGGCGTCCAGCAGCAGTTGATCGACGACGAGCCCGAGCGCTTCTACCGACCTCCCTATGTTGGTCACCGAGGCTGGGTCGGGGTGCACCTCGACGTCGACAACGACTGGGACGAGGTGGAGCAGATCGTCCGCGACGCCTACCGCCTCGTCGCCCCCAAGACCCTCGCCCGGCAACTCGACCCGTAGCCGAAACGTGCCGTCCACGTCGCGCTGAGCGCGACGATCCCTCCAGACTTCGGGAAGAACGGGGTGGTCGCGCCCGGAGGTCAGGTCGTCCAGGCCTCCATGACCAGCTCGTAGGAGCGGAGGCGGTGCTCGTGGTCGTACACCATCGTCGTCAGCATCAGCTCGTCGACGCGGTAGCGCTCGACGAGCTCTTCGAGGCCGGCCACCACCTGCTGGGGGTCGCCGACGACGAGGGGCGCGTGCCAGGCCCGGATGATCTCCTCGTCCATCGGTGACAGCTCGTGGCGGGCGGCCTCCGCTGGCGAGATCATCTGGGTCGGGCGTCCCTTCCGCAGGCTGAGGAACGACAGCGAGCTCGGCCGCGCGATGTGGCGCGCCTCGTCCTCGGTGGGGGCGCAGATGACCGGCACCCCGATCATCGCGAACGGCTGCTCCAGCCGGGCCGACGGTGTGAAAGAGGCGCGGTACGCCTCCAGCGCCTGGCCGGTGTGCGCCGACGCGAAGTGGTGGGCGAAGCTGAACGGCAGGCCGTTGATGCCCGCCACCTGAGCGGAGTAGTCGGACGAGCCGAGCATCCAGATGTCGGGTCGGTACCCGCCCGCCGGGACGGCGGTGATCTTCGGATGGGTGTCGTCGAAGTAGGCGTAGAGATCGCGCAGCTGGCCGAGGAAGTCGTCGTTCTGGCGGAGGTCGGTGACCCGCCGGAGCGCGGCGGCGGTCACGGGGTCGGTGCCCGGTGCCCTGCCGAGACCGAGGTCGATCCGATCGGGGTGGAACGCCTCGAGCATCCCGAACTGTTCGGCCACCGCGAGCGACGCGTGGTTCGGCAGCATCACCCCGCCGGCGCCGACACGGATCGATTCGGTGGCGGTGGCGAGGTGGGCGATCAGCACCGGCGGCGACGAGCTGGCGATCCCCGCCATGTTGTGGTGCTCGGCCACCCAGTGCCGCGCGTAGCCGAGCCGCTCCGCGAGCTGGATCAGCTCGACCGAGTGGCGCAGGGCGTCGCGCGCCGCGGTGCCGTCGGGCACCGGGGCGAGATCGAGCACCGACAGCGGGACACGTCGCGGATCCACGGGTCCGTTCTATCGGTCCCGATCCTCGGCGCTCGCGGCGGGCGCGTACGCTCGGACGCCACAGGGGAACGTTCGGCACGACAGGGGGACCGATGTATCCAGGCGAGTACGCCCGCCAGCACCCGGATCGCGCGGCGATCATCATGGCCGGCAGCGGCGAGGAGATCACCTACCGCGAGTTCGAGGCGCGCAGCAACCAGCTCGCCCACCTGCTGCGCGGTCACGGGCTCGAACCCGGCGACCACTACTCGATCTTCATGGAGAATCACCCGCGCTACCTCGAATCCTGCGCGGCCGGCGAACGATCGGGGCTCATCTACACGGCGATCAACTCGTACCTCACCCCCGAGGAGGTCGGCTACATCGTCGACAACAGCGAGTCGCAGGTGCTGATCACGTCGGCGGGCAAGCGCGACGTGGCACTCGAAGCGGTGCGCGACCTCTCCGCCGTGACCCTGGTGCTCGTCGTCGACGAGCCCGGCGGGTCGGGCGATGATCGCGTGCGGGACTACGCAACGGCGATCGCCGACCAGCCCACCGAACCGCTGGAGAACGAGCGCCTCGGCATGGCGATGCTCTACTCGTCGGGGACCACCGGTCGGCCGAAGGGCATCGAGCGACCCCGTCCCGACATCGCCCCCGACGAAGCGACGCCACTGTTCTCCTTCCTCGACGGCATGTGGCGCTACGAGGACGACATGGTGTACCTCTCGCCGGCGCCCCTGTACCACTCCGCACCCCAGGCGGCGACCGGGCTCACGATCCGGCGGGGCGGCACGTGCGTGATCATGGAGCGCTTCGACCCGGCGGAGTATCTGCGGCTGGTCGAGAAGTACCAGGTGACCCACACCCAGCTCGTCCCCACGATGTTCAGTCGCATGCTCAAGTTGCCGGCCGACGAGCGCGAACGATTCGACCTGTCCTCGCTGAAGGTGGCGGTCCACGCGGCAGCGCCGTGTCCGGTGCAGGTGAAGGAGGAGATGATCGCGTGGTGGGGTCCGATCATCCTGGAGTACTACGGCGCCACCGAAGGCCTCGGCTTCACGGCGTGTGACAGCGAGGAGTGGCTGGCGCACAAGGGCACCGTCGGCAAGGTGATCCTCGGCGACATCCACATCCTCGACGACGACATGAACGAGGTGCCGCTCGGCGAGCCGGGCACCATCTGGTTCGAGACGGCGACGCCGTTCGAGTACCACAACGACCCCGAGAAGACCGCCGAGGCGACGTCGGCCGACGGCTCGATGACCACGGTCAACGACGTCGGCTATCTCGACGAGGACGGCTTCCTGTACCTCACCGACCGCAAGACGTTCATGATCATCTCGGGTGGGGTGAACATCTACCCG
>CAYGLH010000310.1:0-378 GCA_964350535.1 uncultured Ilumatobacteraceae bacterium | reverse complement strand
CCTCGGCGAGGAGGTCAAGGCGGTCGTCCAGCCCATGCCGGGCGTCGAGCCGGACGACGAGCTCACCGCTGAGCTGTTGGCGTTCTGCGCCGAGCACCTGTCGCGGCAGAAGGTCCCGCGGTCGGTCGACTACGAGGACGAGCTCCCACGTCTGCCCACCGGCAAGCTCTACAAGCGCCTCCTGCGCGACCGCTACTGGGGCCGCGAGTCCAAGATCGTCTGATCGTCCACCGGCGCAGTGGGCGGGCGGTCTGGCAGGATGGGCCCGATCGAGCAGGATGGGCCCGACCGAGTCGGTGGAGTACCGAGAGCGAGTACGGAGAGTGATGCGATGACGGCGACGGAGTTCACGTTCGAGGGGCACGGCGGGCAGACGAT
>CAYGLH010000309.1:0-4550 GCA_964350535.1 uncultured Ilumatobacteraceae bacterium | reverse complement strand
CGCCGTTCGTGGCCGACCCGGACCGTCCGGTGATCGACATGGGCGACAGCCTCACCGACATGACCTCGTCGAAGGCCAACACCAACATCATCGGCCACGCCGGGAGCATCATGGCGCTGGAGGAGGGCCACTTCCCGTACGTGCTCGACGGCGATCTGAGCACCGTCGGGGCGACCGACTTCGCCGGGCGGCTCTCCGGTCCGTTCACCGCCCATCCGAAGATCTGCCCCGTCACCGGCGAGCTGCTGGCATTCGGGTACTCGCTGATGGAGCCGTACCTCACCTACCTGCGGGTCTCGGCGGGCGGCGAGCTCGTCCAGGTCGAGAACATCACGGTCGGCGGTCCGACGATGATGCACGACTTCAACGTCACCGAGAACAACGTGATCTTCATGGACCTGCCGGCGGTGTTCGACCTCGAGGCGGCGCTGCGCGGCGAGATGCCGATCCGCTGGAGCGACGACTACCCGGCCCGGCTCGGTGTGATGCCGCGCACCGGCACCGACGCCGACGTCTTCTGGTACGAGATCGACCCGTGCTACGTGTTCCACCCGATGAACGCGTACGAGGACGGCGATGCGATCGTGGTCGACGTCGCCCAGTTGCCGTACGTGTGGCGAGACGGACCGATGGACTTCCCCGAGCCGGCGCTCCACCGGTGGACGATCGACACCGCCGGTGGCGGCGTGACCGACGAGCAACTCGACGACCTCCCGGCCGAGTTCCCCCGTGTGCCCGACGCGCTCGTCGGCCAGCACAACCGGTTCGGCTACATGATGGCCAACGCCGGGGCGGACGCGATCGACAACCCGGCGGCCGTCGACGGGGCGATCCTCAAGTACGACCTCGCCAGCGGCGAGCGCACTCAGGTCTCGGTCGGCCGGGGACGCGTCCCCGGCGAGGCGTCGTTCGTCCCACGCGAGGGCGCCACCAGCGAGGACGACGGCTACCTGATGACGTTCGTCTACGACGCCGACACCGACGCCGGCGAGTTCACGATCTACGACGCCTCGACGATGAGCGACGAACCCGTTGCGTCCGTCGCGCTGCCGCGGGTGCCCTTCGGGTTCCACGGCAACTGGGTGCCGGCGGCGACCGCCGACTGACACCACACCATTCGATCCGCATCACGTACACACGACCACGGGGGAACCATGTACCGAAACGAGACACCAGTCCGGCGGCATCGCGGCCGACGATCGTTGGTCGGCGCGCTCGGCGCGCTGGCACTCGTCGCCGCCGCGTGTGGGAGCGACGACGACGAGGGCAGTGACGACACCGAGGTGGCCGACAGCACCCCGGCCGAGACGGACGCGCCTGCGGAGACGGACGCGCCCGCGGAGACCGAGGCACCGGCGGCCACCGAGGAGCCGGCGGAGACGGACGCGCCTGCGGAAACGGACGCGCCCGCGGATTCCGAGGAGCCGGCGGACACCGACGGCGATGCGGGTGGCGATGTGGCACCGAGCGCGGTGTTCCCCGAGCTGGACGCCCCGACCGGCGAGCCACTGAAGGTGGCGCTCGTCAACACGGAAGGGGCGCCGGGGCTGGACTTCCCCGACATCCGGATCAACGTGGGCGCGACGTTCGACTACCTCAACGAGCACGGCGGCTACGGCGGCCGTCCGCTCGAGCTCGTCAACTGCACGGCCAATGGCTCGCCGGAGACCTCGCAGGCGTGCGCCCAGGAGGTCGTCGGCCAGGACGTCGAGCTCGTCCTGCTCGGACTCGACCTGTTCCCGGACTACGCCACCTACACCGCCGCCGGTGTGCCGGTGATCGGGATGCTGCCGATCCTTCCCGGCGACTACACGGCCAACGCGCTGTTCCTCACCGGTGGCAACGCCACGACGATGGGGGCCGTCGCCGCCGTCGCCGACCAGCACTTCGGTGCCGAGACCGTCGGCATCATCAGCGCCGACAACGCCGGCGCCAACGCCAGCGAAGCGGCACTCACCGCGTCGCTGGACGTGGCAGGCATCGAACACACCACGGTGAAAGGTGGCGACAACGAGACCGACGCCGGGTACCAGGGGCTGATGCGCCAGGCCGCCGACGGCGACCCGGACCTGCTCGTGTCGCTGTACGCCGACGCCGGCTGCATCGGCACGATCCGCGGGCGCGCCTCGCTCGGCATCGAGATCCCCGTGCTGACCACCAGCATCTGCGCCGAGACGGCCGTGATCGACGAGGTCGGCGACGACGCCCTCGGGTGGATCTTCGCCGGGATCCAGACGGACGAGGACACTCCGGAACGGGCGATCCTGATGGAGATCCTGGCGCCGGCGCTGGGCGTGCCGCCCGAAGAGGTCGACCCGAACGCCCTCGGGCTCGGCGGCCTGGGCACGATCATGGCGATGTCGCTGGCGACGTACGCCAACGCCCTGGCCGACTCCGGCACCGACGTGACCGGCCCGGCGCTGTACGACTACCTCGCCACGACCGAGCTCGAGCAATGGCCGTCCGGGACCGCCGTGAACTGCGGTGCGTCCGAGAGCTACCCGTCGATCTGCTCGTTCACGTTCCCGTTCGCCGAGTACGTCGAGGGCGGCGACGTCCTCACCGTGCCCGGCCTCGAGTCCGTGTCCAGCATCGACTACCTGCCCTGACCTGCACGAGTCCGACTCGCTCCGATCGACGCCGTCACCGTGACCGACTACGCGTTCTATCTCCTGCTCGGGAGCGGTGCCGGCGCGATCATCGCCGCACTCGGCCTCGGCCTGGTGATCACCTACCAGGGTTCGGGCGTCGTCAACTTCGCCTACGGGGCGATGACGATGTGGGTGGTCTACGTGTACGCGGACCTGCGCGAAGGGGCGTACCCGTTCCCGATCCCCGGCGTCCCCGACCGGTACCACTTCAACGGTGACGTCGGGTTCGCCTGGGCGATGACGTTGGCGCTGCTCACGGCCGCGCTGATGGGACTCCTGGTGTACCTCTTGGTGTTCAAACCGTTGGCGAAGGCGCCGGCGTTGGCCAAGATCGTCGCCAGCGTCGGCCTCGTCGTCATGTTCACGGCGCTCGTCGATCGCCGCTTCGCCGACAAGCAGAACATCCGTGTCAGCGAGATCCTGCCGCGCGAGCCGGTCACGATCACGGACGGGGTGACCGTCCCCCGCGACGGGCTGTGGCTGGCGCTGATCGTCATCCTGATCGGCGCTGCACTCTGGGTGTACTCGCGCTACACCCGCCTCGGGCTCGTCGTGCGCGCCGCGTCGGAGAACGAGAAGGGTGCGGTGCTGCTCGGCTACTCGCCCACGTTCCTGGCGGCGTTCAGCTTCGTGCTCGCCAGCGTCGTCGGCGGTCTCGTCGGGATCCTCGCCGCCCCGATGATCCAGCTGACCTCCACGGTCTTCACCTTCGGCTACCTCATCCCCGCGCTCGGTGCCGCGCTGATCGGCAGCTTCCGGTACGTCGTGCCGACCGTGCTCACTGGCTTCGCCATCGGTCTCGTGCAGTCGACCTTCACCAAGCTGCAGGTCGACATCGGGTGGTGGCCGGAGTACGGGGCACGTGAGGGGCTCCCGTTCCTGGTCATCATCATCGCGATGGTGTTCTACGGCGAGCGGATCCCCGACCGCGGGAGCGTCGAGCGGTGGAAGCTGCCCGCGGTCCCGCCGGCCCGCGTGACCGCGGTGTCGGTGTTCGTGCCGGTCGCCGCGGCGGTCGTGGGCTTGGTCGTCCTCGGGCCGCTGTGGCGCGGTGCGATCATGACCACCGTCGTCGCCACCGTGATCGCGCTGTCGTTCGTGGTCATCACCGGGTTCGGTGGTCAGACGTCGCTCGCCCAGATGGCCTTCGCCGGTGTGGCCGGGTTCTCGCTGTCCAAGCTGGCGATCAGCTGGGACATCCCGTTCCCGATCGCGCCGCTGCTGGCGGCACTCATCGCCGCCGGGTTCGGTGTGGTCGTCGGGCTCCCGGCGCTCCGGCTGCGCGGCACCAACCTGGCCATCGTGACGTTGGCGGGCGGGGTCGCCATCGCCGAGTTCTTCTTCAAGAACCCGGCGTTCGTCGGCGACGCCGCGAGCGGCGGTGCCCAGATCCCCGATCCGCAGCTCGGCGACTGGAACTTCGCGCTCGTCCTCGGCACCAAGTCGTCGCGACCGGTGTTCGGGATCTTCCTCGTCGTGGTGGCGTTGCTGCTCGCACTGATGGTCGCCAACCTGCGCCGTAGCTCGACCGGGCGACGGATCCTGGCGGTCCGCTCCAACGAACGCGCCGCGGCGGCCGCCGGCGTCAACGTGGCGCGCACGAAGTTGATGGCGTTCGCCGTGTCCGCGTTCATCGCCGGGCTCGCCGGCACGCTCATCGCGTACCGGTTCGGTTCGGTCTCGGAGGCGTCCTTCGGGGTTGTCGCATCACTCACCGCGCTCGCGGTCGCCTACCTCGGCGGCATCACCAGCGTCAGCGGTGCCGTCACCTCGGGGATCGTCGCCACCTCCGGCGTGATGTTCTTCGCCACGAGCAGGATCTTCGACGCCGTCGGCCAGTGGGAGCTCTACGTCGGCGGCATCTTCCTGATCCTCACCGCGATCCTCAACCCCGAAGGG
>CAYGLH010000308.1:702-4552 GCA_964350535.1 uncultured Ilumatobacteraceae bacterium | reverse complement strand
GTGGTGCTTCGAACTGCCCGCACTGGCGTTCTGTCTTCTCTTCCGTTTTCAAGGAGCCGTAGCTCTGGCACTCACCGTGACCTGGGCCGATGGCCGCTCGGCGGTGTTGGTGCCGTGCCTTTCCGGCGGGCGAACCCGTCCGTGAGGCGGAGTCTGAACATAGTAGGTGCGCAGCGCTCCACACCCTGAACCAGGAAAAGACTGCCACGAGGTGGTGGGACCTCTTGCCCTTGAGCAGCAGGAGGCACCGGCCGTGAAGCAATTTCAGGTCCCTGAGCTGGGACGACGCGTCGAGCTGCTGGCCGTTGGCGTAGAACGCGCGCTGCTCCCGGGTGCGACGCGCGTCACCCTTCGAGGACGCCAGACCGGTCCGCACGAAGAGCTCGACGTCATCGTCGAGCTCAGCCCGCGCCAGCCGGCTGAACGGCAGCTCCGAGGCGAGTGTTGCGAATGCCGCCTCGGAGGCGTCGGTCGGGTCGGCACCGAACAGCAGCTCGGCCGCCTCGGCGGCCGCCGCGGCGGCGTCCGGGCCGTGCACCAGGGCGACCATCTCGTCCGCCAGGGAGCGTTGCGCGAGCCGTCGCTGCGGTGCGTCGAGGTGCGTCTCGACGAGGGCCTCGATCTCTGCCACGGGGCGCAGGGAGAACGTCAGCAGCTGGGCACGGACGGCCTCGTCCGGGATCTGCATCCAGTACTGGCGGAACTGGTACGGACTGGTCTTGTCGGCGCCCAGCCAGATCCGCGCTCCCGTCGTCTTGCCGAGCTTGGAACCGTCGGCGGCGGTGAGCAGCGGCCACGAGAAGGCGTGGACGTTGACGCTGCGCGTGCGGCGGATCAGGTCGACGCCGCCGATGATGTTCCCCCATTGGTCCGAACCACCGATCTGGATGACACAGCCGAGGTGGTCGTGGAGCCAGAGGTAGTCGTTGGCCTGGAGCAACATGTAGCTGAACTCGGTGAACGAGATCCCGTGCTCGGAGTTGATCCGCTGCTTGACGCTCTCGCGCGCCAGCATCTGGTTGACGGTGACGTGCTTACCGACGTCGCGCAGGAACTCGAGCACCGTGATCGGCTCGGTCCATTCCCGGTTGTCGACGAGTCGCCCCCGGTCGTCGCCGAGGTCGATGATCCGGCCGATCTCGCTCTTGATCCTCGCCACGTTGTGGTTGAGCGTCTCCTCGTCGAGCAGGTTGCGCTCCTCGGAGCGTCCGCTCGGATCGCCGATCATCCCCGTCGCACCTCCGGCGAGGGCCACCGGGCGATGGCCTGCGTCCTGGAAGCGGCGGAGCATGATCAGACCGATCAGGTTGCCGACGTGCAGGCTGTCGGCCGTGGGGTCGCAGCCGTAGTAGATCGCGACCGGGCCGTCGGCCACCTGGGCCCGCAGGTACTCACGATCCGTCGAGTCGTGGATGAGGTTGCGGGCCTCGAGGTCGGCGATCAGGTCGTCATCGATCAGCGTCATAGAGGCGCCAAGGGTACTGTCGCCGTGTGGGAGGACCCGAAGACGATTCGCCGACGGGAGCGCTCCTCGACGTCCCCGACGGCGAGCTCTGCGAGCACTTCACGAACCTCGCGTCCACCTCGATGCCGCGGGCGCCGCTCAACGCCGCACTGAGTCGGGCCATCGCCGACGATGCCGAGCTGTACAGGCTCATGCGGCACGCGCCGCGCACGCAACTCAATCCCGTGTTGCTGCTGGCGTGTCTCCACTACTCGCTGCTCGGCGACCCCGATCACCCGCTGGTGCGCTGGTACCCGAACCTCTCCCCCGACGCCCGCCCGGCCGACGACCCGGCGCTCGCCGGTGTGCTGCGCCACTTCGTCGACGAGCGCCACCACGAACTGGTCGCGCTGCTCCGAACTCGGTCGACGCAGACCAACGAGGTCGGGCGGTCGGCCATGTTCCTCGTCCCCTTCGGCGCGCTGGCCGCCGAGCTCGGGCCACTCGCCCACCTCGACGTGGGCGCGAGTGCCGGGCTCAACCTCCTCCTCGACCGCTTCGCCTACGCATACCGGGATCGGGACGGCGCCGGCGCTCCGTCGCAGGTCGGCGGATCGTCGACGGTGCACCTCGAGGTCGGCACGCGGGGCGACCCGCCGATCCCCCCGGCGCTGCCGTCGATCACCGCCCGGCGCGGGATCGATCGGTCGCCGATCGACATCGCCGACGATGCCGAGGCACGGTGGCTCGAGGCCTGCGTCTGGCCCGACCAGGCCGACCGGTTCGAACGGCTCCGGGCAGCGATCGCCATCGGCCGCGCGGAGCCACCGGAGATCGTGGTCGCCGACGCGGTCACCGCGCTCGCACCAGCAGTCGAGTCGGTCGGCGGCGTCGGCCACCCGGTCGTCACCAACTCCTGGGTGCTCAACTACTTCACTCCCGATGCGCGCACCGCGTACGTCGCCGAGCTGGAACGGATCGGCGCGACGCGCGACCTGAGCTGGATCTGGTTCGAGTCGCCGCCGCTCGTGCCCGAACTGCCGGGCGCTGACATCGCTGCCGACAACATGTCGGCGACCACGCTCACGCTCGTCCGCTGGCGCGGCGGCGAGCGCCGTCTCGACCGTCTCGCCGAATGCCATCCGCACGGCTACTGGATGCATTGGCAACAGCGCGCCTGAACGACCACCGACGCTGCGGGACGAAGCCCGTGCGCTGACCCCACGATCCGACCCACGAACGCCAGCCACCGACGCTGCGGTCGGGGCTGTGGGGCGGGGCTGTCAGGCGGGTGGGGCGGCCTCGGAGGCCTTCAGCGCGGCACCGGCGACGGCGCCGAGCATGGCGGACATCGCCCCGTCGGGCTCGTAGGCGCGCTCGGGATCGGCCCGCACGGCCTCGTCGAGGGCGACGGCGTCGTCGCCGACGAGGATCCGCCAGCGGTCGGCGCGCACACCGTCGAGGATGATCGTCGCCGCCTCGGCGGCGCTCGTCGGGGCGTTGTCGCGGAACATCTGGGCGGCCATGTCCATGATCGCCCGCTCCTCATCGGTCATCTCGACGTTGGCGCCGTGACGTACGGAGCTGTCGACGATGTCGGTGCCGATGTGTCCGGGCATCACGACCGACGCCTTCACGTGCGGTGCATTGACCTTGAGGTCGGTCAAGAGCGCCTCGGTGAACCCCTTCACGGCGAACTTGGCCGCCGAGTACGCGGTGTGCGGGCGGTCGGGTCCGATGCTGGCCCAGAACCCGTTGACGCTGGAGGTGTTGACGATGTGCGCCTCGTCGGCGGCGACCAACGCATCGAGGAACGCCAGCGTGCCCCACCGGACGCCGCCGAAGCAGACACCGAAGCAGCGGTCCCACGACTCGCGGCTGTCGGTGAAGATGCTGCCGCCGCCGCTGAGGCCGGCGTTGTTGAACAGCAGGTTGACGTGGTCGGTGTCGTGCGCCGAGAGGACCTCGTCGCGGAACACGAGCATGGCCGCCTCGTCGCTGACGTCGGCCGTGTGGGTGGAACACCGGACGTCGGAGGCCGGGGCCGCCTCGAGCACCAAGCGCTTGGTCTCCTCCATCTTGTCCACGGACAGGTCGCAGATCGCGACGTGACATCCCTCCGCGGCGAGCTGCACCGCGAGCTCGCGGCCCATGCCGCTCGCTCCCCCGGTGATGACGGCGATCTTTCCTGCAAAGTCCTTCATCGCCGGGCAACGTACCGCGCCGCCCACCTCGCCCCGTTACCGGGCCCGGCCACGTGGGGCCCTCGGTACCCGAAAGCGCCACGGCAGGTCGACCGCCTTCGTGATCCCGATCCGCGGACCGACGAGTGGCGCAGCCGGTGGAGCGACACCGTCGTCGGCGAGGAACAGCTCGCCGTGCGGATCGGTGTGCGCTGCCCCGTCG
>CAYGLH010000308.1:0-692 GCA_964350535.1 uncultured Ilumatobacteraceae bacterium | reverse complement strand
GGTGGAGATCGATGCCCACGGCCTGGCAGAGCTTCCCCGGACCGTCGGTCAGCTGCCGATCTGCTCGTCCTCCCCGCCGCCGGCGCATCACCTCGATGCCGTCGACGGGTTCGAGCGCCCGGAGCAGGACAGCCGCGCCGATCCCGTCGGGCGACGCCACCACGTTGACGCAGCGATGGATCCCGTAGCTGAGGTACACGTACACGTGCCCCGGCGGACCGAACATGACGCCGTTGCGCGGTGTCCTGCCCCGGAAGCTGTGGCTCGCCGGGTCGTCCTCCCGGTAGGCCTCGGTCTCGACGATGCGACCGGCCGTGATGTGCCCGTCGATGCGCGTCACCAGCACCTTGTTCAACAGCGCCACCGCAAGGTCCGGCGAATCGAGCGCGCAGGTCTCGACGGGGACGGGGCGTCGTCCGGTCACCGTCGGCCCGTCGCGGTCCACCATGTCAGTCGGCGGCGAGCGCCTCCCGCTCGACCGCCAGCATCTGGCGATACGCATCGATCTGCGCGTCGAGCGCGTCCGGGCCCGCCGCGCCCGGGGACGTCCGCATCCGCACACCGACCCCGGGACCGACCAGCGCCGCAGCGTCGGCGCCGAGCCGCTCGTCGGCGGCCACGCGGTCGGCCAGCGAGCCGTCGCCGGCGAGCGCCGCCCGGACGTGGGCACCGACGATGGCGTGGGCCTCCCG
>CAYGLH010000307.1:515-4560 GCA_964350535.1 uncultured Ilumatobacteraceae bacterium | reverse complement strand
CGATGTTCTCCTCCATCGGCTGCTCGGAGAGGTCGAGCATGTGGGAGCTGCAGAGCGGATCGCCGGTCTGCTCGAAGTGCTGCTCGCCCACGTCCAGCAGGCCGGAGATCCAGCCCAGCTTCGGCTTCGGGCAGTGGTCGGTGTGCAGGATCACCCGCGACCCGTAGTGCTCGGCGAGCGTGCGGACGTGCTTGGCCCCGGCGACCGATCCGAGGATCGACGCCTCGTCACCCGACGTGCCGATGCCCTTGCCGGCGACGAACGCCGAGCCGCTGGAACTGAACTGGATGATGACAGGGCTGTTGAGCTTGGCCGCGGTCTCCATGACGGCGTTCATCGAGTTGCTGCCGATGCAGTTGGCGGCGGGCAGCGCGAACTGCTGATCCTTGGCCAGCGCGAACACCTCGGAGACGGCGGTGCCGGTGAGCACACCGGCCGGGAAGTCGTTGCGAAGTTCGGTCACGTCTGGATACTAGGACGCTCAGGTGAGCAGCCGGTAGCCGATGCCTCGGACCGTGACGATCAGCTTCGGGTCGTCGGGACGATCCTCGATCTTGACCCGCAACCGCCGCACGTGAGCATCGACGAGACGGGAGTCACCGAGGTACTCGTAGCCCCAGACGCGCTCGAGGAGCTGATCGCGTGACAACACCGACCCGGCGTGATCGGCGAACTCGCAGAGCAGCCGGAACTCGGTCTTGGTGAGCGACACCTCGACGCCACCCTTCAGCACCACGCCCTGTTCCCGCCGGAGCACGACGTCGCCGAAGCGGTTGGCATCGTCGGTGGACGGGGCGTCGTGGAGGTGGACCCGGCGAAGCAACGCCCGGATGCGCGCCGCCAGTTCCTTCGGGACCACCGGCTTGGTGACGTAGTCGTCGGCACCTGCCTCGAGCCCGGCGACCATGTCGTGGGTGTCGGTCTGGGCGGTGATGATGATGATCGGCACGATGCTCGTGGCGCGCAGCGCCCGGCACACGTCGAACCCGGACATGTCGGGCAGCCGCAGGTCGAGGAGCACCAGGTCGGGGTGCAGCACCTCGAACCGGGCCAGGCCCTCGGTGCCGTCGCGCGCCTGGCCGACCGTGTAGCCCTCGTCCTCGAGGGCGAGCGACAGGGCGAGGCGGATGTCGTCGTCGTCCTCGATGAACAGCAGCGATTCCACGGCACCAGTGTGCCGCGCCATGTCACGGTTGTTACACAAAACGCACACTCACCGCGTCGCGATGTCACACAGCGTGAGCATTATTGAGGCTGTTCACGCTGCCCCGGTGGGGTGCCTTCCTCCCCCTGGTGCCTCACCGGCAGCGGTGACCACCTGCCACACTGTCCCGGTGGCCCGGTCGCGTTCCCTTCGTCTCCGAACCCGGGTCACGGTGTTCTTCGGGCTGATCGCCCTGCTGGCCGGCATCGTACTCGTCGGAGTCAGCTACGGCTTCGCGCGCAGCAGCCTCCTCGACGAGCGCACCAGCGAGGCACGGGAAGCTGCGTTCAGCAACGCCGCACTCGTCCGCGAGCAGCTCGACATCGAGCCCGACGAGGTGGGCCTGTTCTTCGCCACCTCGCTCGACACCGTGCCCGGCGGCTTCGCCGTGCTCAGCTCGGTGGTGCCCGGCGCACCGAACACGTCCACCGACGACCTCCGCCAGGCGAGCGACTTCCCCGACCCGCTCGTCGACGCGGTCCGCGCCGGCGAGGCCGGCACCCAGTTCGCCGAGATCGAGGGCGAGCCGTACGTCACGGTCGGCGTCTACATCGCCGAGCACGAGACGGGCTACTTCGAGGCGTTCCCCCTCGACGGCACCTCCGAGACCCTGAACTCGCTGCTCACGGCGCTCGTCCTCGGCGCTGCCGGGATGCTCCTCCTCGCCACCCTGTTCGGCTTGGCAACCAGTCGACGCCTGCTGCGCCCCCTCAGTCGCGCCGCCGACGCCGCCGAGGACATCGCCTCGGGCGGTCTCGACACCCGCCTCGACACGGAGTCCGACCCCGATCTCGGCCGCCTCGCCGGATCGTTCAACGACATGGCCGACGCCGTCCAGGCGAGGATCGAACGCGAGCAGCGCTTCTCGTCCGATGTCAGCCACGAGTTGCGCTCGCCGATCACGGCGCTGTCGGCCGCCGTCGAGGTGCTCGACCGTAGCCGTGACGACATCCCCGAACGGACGCGCCAGGCGCTCGACGTGGTCGTCAGCCAGGTGCGGCGCTTCGAGGCGATGGTGATCGACCTCCTCGAGCTGTCGCGTCTCGACGCGGGTGCGACCGAGGTCAACGTCGAGGTCCTCGACCCGCGCCAGCTCATCGCCCGCGTCGCCGCCCGGTACGGGGCCGCCGACGTGGAGCTGCACGCCGTCGGTCCGACACCGACCGAGGTGACGATCGACAAGGTGCGCTTCGAACGTATCCTCGGGAACCTGATCGAGAACGCCCGCAACCACGCCTCGGGGGCGACGCGCATCGAGCTCTCCGCCCCCGGACCGACCCACTTCCGCGTCGCGGTCGAGGACTCGGGGCCGGGCGTCGCCCAGGGCGAACGAGAACGCATCTTCGAACGCTTCGCACGCGGCAGCGCCGCCCGTCATCGCGTCGGCACGGGTCTCGG
The DNA here is from genome assembly GCA_964350535.1 of uncultured Ilumatobacteraceae bacterium. Classification (GTDB taxonomy): domain Bacteria; phylum Actinomycetota; class Acidimicrobiia; order Acidimicrobiales; family Ilumatobacteraceae; genus CAYGLH01. The sequence goes on along the minus strand of CAYGLH010000307.1, from coordinate 1,958 downwards.
CCTGGCGCTCGTCACCGAACACACGGCGGCGATGGGCGGGCGGGCCTGGGTGGAGGATCGCCCGGGCGGCGGGGCGCGATTCGTCGTCGAACTGCCCACCGAGGTGATCCCGTGAGGCGGCCGACGCTCGCCGCCGCCACGGCGCTCGGCCTGACCGTCGCGCTGGCATCCTGCGGGGTGCCCACCGACGAGGGCACGTTCAGCGAGATCCCGCCCGAAGAAGTGCCGTTCCGGCTCGGCGAGATCGCCACCACGACGACCTCCACCACCACGACGACGACCACCACGACCGAACCCCCGCAACAACCGGTCACCACGGTCGAGCGGACCACCACGACCGTCGCCCCCACGGAGTTGGTCGAGATCTACTTCCTGTCGCGCGACGACCTGCTCCCCGTCGTGATGGACTTCCCCAGCCCATACAGCCGCAACGAGCTGATCAGCCAGCTCGAGGCCGGGCCGCCCGCCGGCCCCGCGGCGCAGGTCGGCCTCGACACGCTGATCGAACCCGGGTTGATCGTCGACACGACAGAGGGCCAGGGCGTGGTGACCGTCTTCTTCGACAAGACGGTGTACGAGGAGATCGACTCGCGCGACCAGATCAGCGCGATCGGTCAGATCGTGCTGACGTTCACCTCGAACCTGCGCGGCGTCGGGCAGGTGGCGTTCATGCTCGACGACGAGCCGCTCCGGGTGCGCAAGGCCGACGGCCTGCTCGCCGACGAGGGCGAGGCCGTGTCCCGCGACGACTATCGCGAGTTGATCGCCGGTGAGACGGAGTCGACGGCCACGGTGCCGGACGACGACACCGAGGTCGAGGAGCCGGCCGGCACCGGCCCGACCACGACGCTGCCTCAGTAGCCGAGGCGCTCGACCCGATCGGGTCGACGCTGCCAGTCCTTGTCGACCTTGACCCGCAGCTCGAGGTACACCCCGTCGGGCAACTGGGCGCGGGCTCGCTGGCCGACCTGCTTGAGCACCGCCCCCCGCTTGCCGATGACCATCCCCTTCTGGCTCTCGCGCTCGACGATGATGTCGACGCGGATCCGCGGCCACTCCCACTCGGCGACCTGGGTGGCGATCGAATAGGGCAGCTCGTCGCGGGTCACGGCGAGCAGCTGCTCGCGCACGAGCTCGGCGATGAACTGCTCTTCCGGCATGTCCGACACCTCGTCGTCGGCGAAGAACTGCGGGCCCTCGGGGAGCAGCGACGACAGGTGCTCGACCAGCGGGCCGATCCCCTCCCCCGTCCTCGCGGACACCGGGAAGTACTCGGAGGCGCCGAGATCGGAGGCGGCGCCGAGCATCGCGATGACCTGGGGCTGCTTCGCGACGTCGATCTTGTTGACGATCACGACCGTCGACGGCAGGTGCAGGGGCTCGGCCACCCACCGGTCGCCGGACCCGAACGACTTCGTCGCGTCGAGCACGCGGCACTGCACG
>CAYGLH010000307.1:0-505 GCA_964350535.1 uncultured Ilumatobacteraceae bacterium | reverse complement strand
ACTGCACGTCGACGTCCTCGGCCGATTCGAGCGCGGTGGCGTTCACCCGCTGACCGAGCGCAGAGACCGGCTTGTGCAGCCCTGGTGTGTCGACGAACACCAGCTGCGCGTCGGGCCGGGTGAGCACGCCCATGATCCGGTGCCGCGTCGTCTGCGGCTTGTCGGACACGATCGAGATCTTGCGGCCGCAGATCGCGTTCACGAGCGACGACTTGCCGACGTTCGGCCGCCCGACGAGCGTGATGAACCCCGACCGATGCACGCCCGCCAGGCTACGACGTCCCGAACGGATCAGACGTTGCCGGTGCGCTCGGCCCAGAACGGCTGGCGCAGCTCGCGCTTCAGGATCTTGCCCGAGCCGGTCTTCGGCAGCTCGTCCATCCACGAGATCGACCGCGGCACCTTGTAGCCCGCGAGGTGAGCACGCGCGTGCTCGCGGACCGCGTCGTCGTCGAGGTCGGACCCGGGGCGGCGCACGACGACCGCGTGTACCGTCTCACCCCAG
>CAYGLH010000306.1:2492-4593 GCA_964350535.1 uncultured Ilumatobacteraceae bacterium | reverse complement strand
GAAGAACACCGTGGTGGCCAACGAGATCGAGCTGAGCGCCCAGTCCTGCTCCTTGCTGAACGCGTTGAGGTAGACGGCGAGGCCGTAGAAGGCGAGGCCCGAGGTGGTGGTGAGGACGATGAAGCAGCCCCACACCACGAACCACCCGGGGAACCGCCCGGGCGCGACCGCCCCGTCGACGGCCGCAGGATCGACGGTCGAGGTCGTGCTCGCTGCCTCGGCCGCAGCCGACGACGACACGGCCCCGGCCGACGGCGACACGGCCCCAGCCGACGACGACGCGGGGTCGTCAGTCGACGAGGCCATCGATCGCCGTGGCCATCTCCCGGTCGCCGTCGGTCACGACACCGCCGGCGTCGTGGGTCGTCAGCGAGATCGAGACCTTGTTCCAGGAGTTCGACCAGTCGGGATGATGGTTCCGCTTCTCGGCGAGCAACGCCACCCTCGTCATGAAGGCGAACGCCTCGGAGAAGTTGGTGAACTCGAATTCACGGTGCAGTCCACCGTCACGTTCGGACCAGCTCATGGCCCGACGGTAACGAAGTCAGAGAGAAAACAGATCGTCGAGCGCGCCCGCCGACGCGTCGGCGCCGTTCGTGGCGTCGTCGCCGTCGGTGAACGCGGTGTAGCCCTCCGCCTCGAGACGGTCGGCGAGCTCGGGACCGCCGCTCTCGGCGATGCGCCCACCGGCGAGGATGTGCACGCGGTCGGGGCGCAGCTCCTCGAGCAGCCTGCTGTAGTGCGTGATCGCCAGCACGCCCAGCGGCTCGCCGCCGGCGGTGGGCTCGTTGCTCATCGCCTCGACGCGTCGGGCGCAGTCGCGCAACGCGTCGATGTCGAGGCCGGAGTCGAGCTCGTCGAGGATCGCGATCTTGGGCGACAACATCGCCAGCTGCAGCGTCTCGTTGCGCTTCTTCTCGCCGCCGGACAGATCGACGTTCAGCGGACGGTGCAAGAAGCGCTCTTCGAAGCCGATGCGCGATGCCTCGTCGCGCAGTTGCGCCTTCACCTCGTCGCTCGCCCGGCCGCGGGAGGTGAGTGCCTCGACCATCACGTCGTCGAGCATCACGCCAGGTACCTCGGTCGGGTACTGCATCACGAGGTGCAGGCCGGCGACGGCCCGTTCCCACGTCGGCAGCGCCAGCACGTCGACGCCGTCGAGCGTGACGCTCCCACCGAGCACCTCGTCGCCCGGCCTGCCCATCACGACCGCCGAGAGCGTGCTCTTGCCCGCACCGTTGGGGCCCATCACGGCGTGCACCTCGCCGGAGCCCACCGTGAGGTCGACGCCCCGCAGGATCTCCTTGTCGGCCACGGCGACACGCAGGTCGCGGATCTCGAGTGTGCTCATGATGCGGTCTCCTCGACGCGACGGGCGATGTCGACCTCGCCGTCGACGACGACGGCCTCGAACACCTCGACCGGCTGGGTCGCCGGCAGCACGCTCGGCTCGCCGGTGAGGAGGCTGAAGGTGCTGCCGTGCTTGGGGCACTCGAGCTCGAGCTCGTCGCACCACACCTCGCCGCCCGACAGCGAGACCTCGGCGTGCGAGCACGTGTCGTGCAGCGCGTAGACGTCGTCACCGATGCGGACGACCGCCACCGGCGTGCCGTCGACGTCGAACTTCGCGACGCCGCCGTCGTCGATGTCGGCGAGCGAGCAGACGACGGTCACGCCGGCACCTCCTGCTTGCGTGCGGCGGTGAGGTCGAGCTTGTTCGACACCCGGGCGCGCAGGTCGCTGGCGAGGGCGCCGGCGGGGAGCTGCTCGATCACCTCGTCGAAGAATCCGAGCACCACCAACCGCTCGGCGACGTCGGGCCGGATGCCCCGGCTCTCGAGGTAGAACCGCTGGTCCTCGTCGATCGGCCCGACCGTGGAGGCGTGGCTGCACTTCACGTCGTTGGTCTCGATGTCGAGGTTCGGCACGCTCTCGGCCCACGCACCTTCCGAGAGCGTGAGGTTGCGGTTCGTCTGGTAGGCGGCGGTGCCATGGGCGTGCTTGCGCACCTTGATCAACCCGGTGTACACGCTCGCCGCCTTGTCCTGGACGGCGCCCTTGAACAACATGTCGGAGTTGGTCTGCGGCGCGTCGTGGTCCT
>CAYGLH010000306.1:0-2482 GCA_964350535.1 uncultured Ilumatobacteraceae bacterium | reverse complement strand
GTGCATCTGGCTACCGCCGGCGAAGTACAGCGCCACCTGACGGGTGCTGCCGCCCTCGCCGGACAGCCGAGCTTCGGTCCGGGCCCGCACGTAGTCGCCGCCGAGGGTGACGGTGGCGAGCGTGGTGGTGGAATCGCGCAACCCGACCGCCTGCTGGTTGCCGATCTGCCACATCGCGTCGCCGACCTCGTTGACGGCGAGATACTTGACCCGTGCCGCCTGGTCCGCCCGCACCTGGAGCACCGGCACGACGAGCGAGTCGTCGTCCTCGCCGCCGTCGGCGGCGACGAAGCGCTCGACCACGGTGATCTCACTGTCGGGTGCGGCGTCGATGACGAGCCGTGGGAACAGTGCCGTACCGGCGCCGGCGATCCGGTGGGTGACGGTGATCGGGGCCTCGACGACGGCGCCGGGCCGGGTGCGGAGCACGACCGGCGTCATGAACGCCCGGTTCAGTTCGGCGAACACGTCGGGCGCGTCGACGTCGCCGAAGAGCTCGGGTTCGATGTCGGCGGCGACGACCTGATCGAGCACGTCGTCCGGCGCATCGACCTCCGAGACGACCGGCGCCGGCCGGAACGCGTCGAGGTCGAGGCGGTCGATCCGGCTGTAGCGCCAGATCTCCTCGGTGGGAGTCGGCATCGGAGCGGCGGCGAATCGCTCGGCGGCAGCGAGGCGGGAATCGAGCCACCCGCCGTCGAACTCTCGCACCGCGTCGGGGGTGAACGCTGGCACGACCGGAATTCTACTATCGGGATAGGGGAAATTCCCACGGGCCCCCCGACCGAGGTCGCGCCACCGGTCCGGGAGACGCGAGCAGCTGCTCGGTCAGCGCTTCTTGCCGAAGATGCGCTTCAGCAGGCCGGGCTTGGCGTTGCGCTCGGCATCGACCTCGGCCCGCACCTGGGCGCCGACCGAGTTGAGGATGCCCTCGGCCTCGTCGAGGACCGCCGCCGCGGAACCGTCGTCGAGCCCCGTCGGCTCGGGCGGCGTGGCCGACACGGTGAGCGTGCCGTGGGTCCACGCCGCGTCAGCGAGCCGTCGCTCGTACCCCGTGCAATTGTCGGGGCAGCGCCACGGTGCATCGGGCGCGAGATCGAGGTTGCACTTCCGCACCGTGTCGCCGTTCGGGTACGACCGGCTCTCGAAGTTCTTGCACTCCGTCCGCATCGGCATCACTCGAGATCCTAGCGACGAACCCGGTCGCCGATGCCTCGCCCCGGCGCACGCGGCTCGTGAACCCGCCGATCGCTACCCTGTCGCCGTGGCTGCGGACGTGACGGCGGGACCATCGGCGGCGGACGAACGACGGCTCGCGCTCTTCGACCAGTTGCTGGCGTTGGTTCCTCCCGGGCGCTGCATCGACCTCGGCGCCGGCCACGGCAAGTTCTCCATCCGGGCGTCGCAGGCGGGATGGGACGTGGTCGCGGTCGACGCCCGTTCCGATCGGTTCCCGGCGGTCCGCGGGATCGAGTTCGTCGAGAGCGACGTGCGCCAGGTCGACGTGACCGGTTACGACCTCATCCTCTGCCTCGGGCTCTTCTACCACCTCACCCTCGACGACCAGGTCGACCTGCTGCGCCGCTGCGTGGGCACGCCGATGCTCATCGACACCCACGTCGCCACCGGCGAGCACCGTACGGCGCCCGGTGCGCTCTCCGGGGTGGTCGACGTGGGCGACAGCCGAGGCGTCTGGTACCGGGAGGGCGGGAACGCGGATCTGCTGTCCGGCTGGGACAACGACCGCTCGTTCTGGCACACGCCGGAGTCGCTCGTGCGCCTCCTCGCCGAGTCCGGCTTCCCGGTGACGCTCGAGGCGTCGCCGCACATCCAGCCGGATCGCCGTTTCTTCGTGGCGCTCCCCGATCGATGGGTCCCGCCGTCGGCGGGCCTGCGCGGCCAGACGCGGCTGATCGCCCGAACGGTGCGGCGACGGATCAGGCGTGTCCGGCCGCCGCGTCGCGCCGACGGATCGGCCTAGCCGACCGAGCCCTCCATCTGGAGCTCGATCAGCCGGCTCCATTCGACGGCGTACTCCATCGGCAGGGTCTTGGTGATCGGCTCGATGAAGCCGTTCACGATCATGCCCATCGCCTGCTCCTCGGAGAGGCCACGGCTCGTCAGGTAGAAGATCTGCTCGTCGGCGATCTTGCTCACCGTCGCCTCGTGGCCGATCTGGGCGTCGCGCTCGCCGACCTCCATGTACGGCAGCGTCTTGCTCACCGAGTCCTCGTCGAGCAGGAGCGCGTCGCATTCGACATGGCTCTTGCAGCCGTGCGCGCCCTCGTCGACGCGGACGAGCCCGCGGTAGGTGGTGATGCCGCCGTCCTTGCTGATCGACTTGGAGACGATCTTCGACGAGGTGTTCGGCGCGGCGTGGACCATCTTGGCCCCGGCGTCCTGGTGCTGACCCTCGCCTGCGTAGGCGACGGAGAGCACCTCACCGGTGGCACCCTCGCCGACCAGGTAGACGGCCGGGTAC
>CAYGLH010000305.1:0-4633 GCA_964350535.1 uncultured Ilumatobacteraceae bacterium | reverse complement strand
CGGCCTCCGGAGCCGTGTGCGCAGGTTCGAATCCTGCCGAGGGCACTGTCAGGTCGCCGGCGGGCGGTGCCACATCGTGAGCCGGAGCAGGCGCACGAAGCCCATCGACGCGTAGATGGGCTGGCCGTCGTCGCTGGCGATCAGCACCGCCGGAAGCTCCGGAGCGGCGCGCGTCGCGGCCCACGTGAGGGCCTCGCCGATGCCGCGCCGCCGGTGATCCGGCTGGGTCGAGACCCACTCGACGTCGTTCACGCCGTGTCCGATGCGGGCGCCGGAGGTGGCCACCGGGACGCCGTCGACGCGGCCGACGAACAGCCGGATCGAACCGTCGAGGACGCGGCCGTCGGCGATGTTCGACGCCTCGGCGCCCGGCATCGGGTAGGCGGTGACGAGGGTGCGCACGAACTCCTCGAGGCCCGCCTCGTCGGCGACCTCGTGGATCTCCAGGCCGTCCGGCAGCGGCGGCGCGTCACCACCGGCCGGGCGGTACATCAGGGGCGGGTGGCCCATGAGGGACAGGCCGAGCGGACCGAGGTCGGGCGTGGGGAACGGGGACAACACCACGAAGTGGCGTTCCGGTGGGTACCAGGCGATCGCCTCCGCGAGCGCGGCCTCCAGATCCACGTAGCTCGGCGGTTGGAGCACGACGACGGCGTTGTCGAACAACACGGGCGAGCCCGGATCGGCAGCGGAGCACGCCGGCGTGCGCAGGACGCGTCCGTCGACCGCTCGCGCCATCGCCTCGCCCCGGTCGGCCGTTGCCAGCACGTATCGGCGGAGCAACGAGTCGTCGGCCTCGAGCTCGGGCTCCCAACCGTGTGTGAGATGTGTCATGGCACGATCATCGCGCCCTCGCCGACCAGGTGGAACGGCCGTTCCCACGGCGGTCGAGCCCGACCAGCGGCGGCCGGCGTGCACGCCCGACGGCGCCGAGGGCGTAGCCTGTGGCGTTGATGGTGGATCTGGCGACGACACTCGCTGGTCACGACTCGGCGAGGGCGCTCGTCGAGGACGGGCGGACGGTCACCTACGCCGAGTTGAACGACGTGGTGCTGCGCACCGCGGCCGGTCTGCGGGCCCGTGGGCTGACCTCTGGCGCCCGTGTGGCCGTGGCGGCGGACAACACGATCGACGGCGTGGCCGCCTATCTCGGCGTGCAGGCCGCCGGGTTGGTCCCGGCGATGGTGTCGCCGCGAGCGCCACGGGCCGAGCTCGAGCGGTCCTTCGACCACGTCGACCCTGCGGCGATCCTCCTCGGGACCGAACGCGACGTGGACGTGCCCGACGACCTCGAGCTCCTGCGCCCCGCGGGGAGCACGCTCGCCGATCTCGAGCACGCCGACGCCGCTCCGGTGGGTGTCGCACCATGTCGCGAAGACGACCCGGCCGTGGTGCTGTACACCAGCGGCGTCGCCGGTCACCCCAGGCCGGTGGTGTTGACCCATCGCAATGTCGCCTCCACGAGCGAGGGGTTGCTCGCGCTCGCGGGCACCACTGTCGGTTCGGCGAACGTCGCGCTCTGCGCGTTGCCGCTGGCGCACGTGTACGGCCTCAACAGCGTCCTCGCCACCGTCCTGCGCTCGGGCGGCGAAGTCGTGCTGACGACCGACACCGACGCCCGTTCGATCGCCGAGCTCGTGGCGCGGTATCGCGTCACGTCGCTGCCTGCGGTGCCGCAGATGTGGAAGTCGTTCGCGGCGGTGCCCGACGGGTCGCTGTTCCGCACCGTCGTCCGTCCGACCTACTCCGCCGCACCGATGCCACCCAGCGTGCTCGCCGCCGTTCGCGAAGCGCTCGGGCTCACGCTGATCGGTGGCTTCGGGATGACCGAGACCGCGGGCACGATCTGCCTCGACGATCCGAACGACCCCACACCCGGCTCGCTCGGCCGTCCGGTCGGCGACACCGAGCTGCGGATCGTCGACGAGCACGGTGACGACATCGTGCCGGGCGACTTCGGCGAGCTGCTCGTGCGCGGTTCGTCCGTCACGCGGCAGTACCTCGACGGGTCCGAGGTGGAGATCGATGGCGACGGGTGGTTCCACACCGGCGACCTCGCCACCTTCGACGACGACGGACGGATGTCGATCGTCGATCGCGGCAAGGACGTCATCAACATCGCCGGCTTCAACGTGTCGCCCGCCGAGGTCGAGACCGTCCTCGGTGAGCATCCCGCCGTCGCGGCGAGCGCGGTCGTGCGCGACATCGAGGACGACCGCGAGGTGATCGTCGCCCACGTCGAGCTGATCGCCGACGGCGCAGCGTCGGCCGACCAACTCGCCGACCACTGTCGTGACCGCCTCTCGCGCTACAAGGTGCCGGCGCGCATCGTGATCCACGACGAGCTGCCGCTCACCGAGGCCGGCAAGACGGTCCGCCGCCTGCTGATGGCCAGCTGATCGCCGCGCCCTACTCCTCGTCGGGCCGCTTCATGTACTCGTCGACGTAGCGCTGGCCGGAGAGCTGGGCGATCTCGAACATCACGTCGTCGGTCATCTGCCGCGGCGCCAGCGCCGCATTGCCGAGCGTTCGATACCGCTCGGGCGACACCGGGGCACCGAACCGCACGGTGACCGACTTGCCGGTGCGGATGATGAACACGCCGTCGTCGCTGGACTGCAGCTCGTCGGTGCCGACGAGGCCGATGGGGATGATCGGTGCGCCGGTCTCGATCGCCAGACGGGCGGCGCCGGTCTTGCCCTTGTGGAGCAGGCCGTCGCGGCTGCGGGTGCCCTCCGGGAAGATGCCGAACAGATCACCTTGGCCGAGGACGTTCGCCGCAGCGACCAGTGCGGCCCGCCCCGAGTCGGCGTCGGCCCGGTCGACGGGGATGCTGCCCAGCATCATGAACGCCATCCGGGTCGCCATCTGCTCCATGTACTCGGCCTTGCCGACCCACCGGATCAGCCGCGGCACGACCGCCATGACCACCGTCGAGTCGTGCACGTTGAGGTGGTTCGGCGACAAGATCGCGGCACCCTTCGAGGGCACGTGGTCGAGTCCTTCGACGGTGATGTCCTCGGTGAAGTTGAGGAACGCGTTGATGCTCGTACGGATCATCGCGTAGAGCGGCCGGATCGGATCGGGTGGACGACCGCTCGCAGCCCGCTCGGGGCGCTGCGGCAGCACCCCGAGTCGTTCCCCGAACTGCTCCATGAGGGCGACCCCCGAGACCGCCCGTACGACATCGCCGAGCGACGGTTGGCGAGCGTTCTGCGCCATCCCCGACGACTGTAGGCCACGGGTGCGCGTCGTGGTGGCGGGCCGCCGGGTGAGTCGGGGCGAAAATCCCAGGTCAGCCGCTCTTTCCACCGGCGTGGGAGTGTGGCAATGTTCCGCCATGACAACTGGGGATCTCGAGGAATCCGACCTCGAGCGCTACCGCTCCGCCGCCACGATCCTCCACGACGTCGCCAAGCCCATGCGGGTGCTGTCGACGCTCGGATGGCCGATGGACGAGCGCGAGCGCTTCCTGTCCGGGGGTGCGAGCACCCTGCCGTCACCCGAGTATCCCTCGGTCGATCCGACGCCCGTGCTCGACGGCGTGGCCGCCGCACGCCGACACCTCCGACCGGGCTCGGTGGTGGACGACTGGCTCGAGAGCGAGGCGCGCTCGGTCGAGGCGACGGCGTTGATGCTCAGCTCGGTCGGCACGAAGGCGTTCCACGCGTACTCGCGCCAGCTCTACGGCGTCCCCACCCAGCCGCTGCGTTACGACCCGACGACACCGCTCGAGCTCGCCCAGCGGGTCCACGCCGCATTGGAGAACCTGCGCGACGCCAACATGTTGCGCACCCCGAAGCGCGAACGGACCGGCATCGAGGTCGCCGCCAGCCTCGAGATCGCGGTCAAGGAGCACTTCGGCGACGCCGCGCCGACCGTGGAGATCGTCGACGAATTGTCGGCCAACGCCCTCGCCACCACATCGCGGATCAAGGTGCGGCGCGACGCCAAGTTCACCGACAAGGACACGGCCCAGCTGCTGAACCACGAGGCGTTCATCCACGTGGCGACCGGGCTCAACGGCAAGGCGCAGACGCAGATCCCGATCCTGGCCCTCGGACACCCCGGCACGACACGGACCCAAGAGGGCCTCGCGGTCTACAGCGAGTACGTGTCCGGCACGCTCGGGCTCGACCGGCTCCGTCGCCTCGCCGACCGCGTGCTCGCCGTACAGATGGTGGTCGACGGCGCGGACTTCATCGAGCTGTACCGCTGGTTCCTCGAGCGCAGCGCCGACGAGGTGCAGGCGTTCGAGTCGACCCGGCGGATCTTCCGCGGCGGCCCGATCGAGGGCGGCGCCCCGTTCACCAAAGACTGCGTCTATCTCTCGGGCTTCCTCGCCGTGTCGACGTTCATCCGCGCCGCCTTCTACGCCGGTCGTCCCGACGCGCTCGGCCTGCTCTTCTCCGGCAAGCTCGACATGTACTCGCTCCCCGCGCTGGCGGTCCTCCGGGCCAACGGTGTGGTGCAGCCGGCGCGGTTCCTGCCGCCGTGGGCCGCCGATCCGGGTTGGGTGTTGAGCCACCTCACGCTCAGCACGTTCATGATGGGCGTCGACTTGTCGACCGTGTCGGAGGCCGTCGGAGACCTGCTCGATCGTTCACCGCGGGTGGAGATCGTCAACCGGGAC
>CAYGLH010000304.1:0-4648 GCA_964350535.1 uncultured Ilumatobacteraceae bacterium | reverse complement strand
CCCACGATGTTCGACACCAGGCGGTCGCGTGCCGCGTCGTCCATCACCTCGCGCACCAACGTGCCGGCCTGGCTCCAGTCGTCGTCGTCGGGGCGGGGCGTGTACGCCTCGCGCACGAACTCGCCGTCGGCGGCCCAGGTCTCGACCAGGGGGTACCGCTCGGGATCGGGGGTCGGCCCGCCGTACGAGTTGGGCGCGTAGACCGGGTCGCTGACGTTCTCGACCCGCATCGCGCCGTCCTTGCTGTAGCTGTGCACCGGGCACTGCGGACGGTTCACCGGGATCTGCTTGTAGTTCACGCCCATCCGCGCACGATGGGCGTCGGCATACGAGAACACCCTGGCCAGCAGCATCTTGTCCGGACTGAACCCGATGCCGGGGACCACGTTGTTCGGTTCGAACGCGGCCTGCTCGATCTGGGTGTGGAAGTCGGTGGGGTTGCGATCGAGCGTGAGTCGACCGACCTCGTGGAGCGGGTAGTCGCCGTGCGGCCACACCTTCGTCAGGTCGAACGGGTTGATGCGGTAGGTCAGCGCCTCCTCGAACGGCATCACCTGGACCTTCAGGGTCCACGAGGGATGCTCGCCACGGGCGATCGCGTCGAACAGGTCGCGCCGGTGGTAGTCGCCGTCCTCGCCGGCGATCCGGTCGGCTTCCTCCTGCGTCAGGTGGTCGATGCCCTGGTCCGTCTTGAAGTGGTACTTCACCCAGAACCGCTCGCCCGCCGCATTGACCCACATGTACGTGTGGCTCGAGTAGCCGTTCATCTGTCGCCACGTCTTCGGGATGCCGCGGTCACCCATCAGCCAGGTCACCTGGTGCGCCGACTCGGGCGAGAGCGTCCAGAAGTCCCACTGCATGTCGTGGTCGCGCATGTCGTTGTCGGCGCGTCGCTTCTGCGAACGGATGAAGTGCTGGAACTTCAGTGGGTCACGGAGGAAGAACACGGGCGTGTTGTTGCCGACCATGTCGTAGTTGCCTTCGGACGTGTAGAACTTCAGCGCGAATCCGCGTGGATCGCGCCACGTGTCCGGGCTGCCGCGCTCGCCGGCCACCGTGGAGAAGCGGATCAACGTGTCGGTGGTGGTGTCGGGCTGGAACACCGCTGCCTTGGTCCACCCGCTCACGTCGGCGGTCACCTGGAACGTGCCGAACGCGCCGGCGCCCTTGGCGTGCGGCTGGCGCTCGGGGATCCGCTCCCGGTTGAAGTTCGCCATCTGCTCGATCAGGTAGTGGTCGTGCAGGAGGATCGGGCCGTCCGGCCCGACGGTCAAGGAGTGCTCCTGGCTCGACACCGGGATGCCGGCGTCGGTCGTCGTGGTGGGGGTGGTGGGGTGCTGGTCGCTCATGTCACCTTCCGCGTGTGGGGTGCCCGCTCGTGCGGGACGTACCCCCGGATGGCGCCGGCGAAACCTCAGACCGCGGCGAGGGCGGCCGACACCAGGTCGAAGCCGCGCAGGTCGCCGAGCAGCCCCTCGGCCATCCGGTTCATCATGTAGGCGACGGTCATGTTGCGGTCGCACACGTTGACGATGGACGAGCCGCCCCACCCACCCCAGTAGCAGATCTGGCGGTCCGGCGGGAGGTGCGGCGACGACTCGCTGGCGAGCGCGTACCCGATGCCGAAGCGGACCGGCAGCCCGAGGACGAGATCGACACCGTCGGACTGCTCGCGGAAGATCTGGTCGATCGTGTCCTCGGACAGGTATCGCGTGCCGTCGGGGGCGACGCCACCGTTGCTGACGATGGACTGCAGGAGTGCGATCGAGCGGGCGTTGCCGTGGCCGTTGGCGGCGCCGATGTCGGCCTGCCGCCACTCCGCCGTCCAGGCGACGTCGGCGGCGGGCGCGGGACCGGTGAAGGTCTTGATCGCCACGGACTCAGGGTCCATCGCCTCGGGATCGATGGGCAGCGGCGGGGGCGGGATCACGTTGGCGACGCGACCGAACTCCGACTCGGGCAGACCGATGTGGAAGTCGATGCCGAGCGGGCCGGTCAGCTCGTCGCGGAGGTACTCGCCGAGCTTCTTGCCGGTGATGCGGCGGACGACCTCGCCGACGAGGTGACCCTGGTTCAACGCGTGGTACCCGGATCCCTCACCCGGCGTCCACCACGGCGCCTGCGCCGCCAGCTTCGAGGTCGACAGGTCCCAGTCGAAGATGTCGGTGACATCGATCGGCTGGTCCCACCCGGACACACCCGACGTGTGGCTCAGCAGGTGCCGCACCCGCACGTCGTCCTTGCCGTTGGCGGCGAACTCCGGCCAGTACTGCGCCACCGGCGCGTCGTAGTCGAGCTGGCCCCGCTCGACGAGCAGGAGCGTGCACAATGCCATCACCGTCTTCGTGCTCGACCAGACGTTCGTGATCGTGTCGCGCTCCCACGGCACCGTGCACGCCTCGTCGGCCGCGCCGCCCCACAGATCGACGACGAGCTCGCCGTCGACGACGACCGCCACCGATGCGCCGCAGTCCTCCCCCGACGCCAGGTTGGCGGCGAGGATCTCCTGCATCCGCTCGAAGCGGACGTCGCACGTCCCGCTGACCGACACGTCCCCCGTGGTGCTCATGGCGCGGACGGTACCGCGCGGCGGCCGACGGACTCGGGTCAGAGCGCGACGTGCGGCAGCGGGATCAGAGCGTGTTCGTGATGGCGCCGGTCTCGGCGCCCTGCACGAGCTTGGCGTACTTGCCGAGCACGCCGCTGGTGTAGCGCGGCGGGTTCGGCTGCCAGCCGTCGCGTCGGCGGGCCAGTTCGGCGTCGTCGACGAGCAGGTCGAGCGACTTCGTGTGCACGTCGATGCGGATCGGGTCACCGTCGTGGACGAACGCGATCGGTCCCCCGTCGACCGCCTCGGGGGCGACGTGGCCGATGCAGAATCCCCACGTGCCGCCCGAGAAGCGGCCGTCGGTGATCAGCGCACAGTCGCTCCCGCGCCCTGCACCCTTGAGTGCGCCGGTGATGGCGAGCATCTCGCGCATGCCCGGCCCGCCCTTCGGGCCCTCGTAGCGGATGACGAGCACCGAGCCCGGCTGGATCGAGCCCTCGAGGATCGCTTCCATCGCCTCGGACTCGTCGTCGAACACCCGGGCGGGGCCCTCGAAGTGCATCTGGTCGGAGGACAGGCCGGCGACCTTCACCACGCTGCCCTGCGGCGCGAGTGATCCGGTGAGGATGTTGATCCCGCCCTCGGCGTGGATCGGCTGGTCGATCGGGTGGACGACCACCCCGTCGGGCCCGGGTGGGTCGATCTCGGCGAGGTTCTCGGCCATCGTCTTGCCGGTGACGGTGAGCACGTCGCCGTGCAGCAGGCCGGCGTCGAGCAACATCTTCAACACGACGGGCACGCCGCCGACCTTGTCGAGGTCGCTCATGTGGAACTTGCCGCCGGGCTTCATGTCGGCGATGTGCGGCACGCGCTCGGCGACGCGGTTGAAGTCGTCGAGCTGCAGGTCGACGCCTGCCTCGTTGGCGATCGCCATCAGGTGCAGGACGGCGTTGGTCGACCCGCCGAGGGCGGAGGTGACGGCGATCGCGTTCTCGAACGCCTCTTTCGTCATGATCTGGCGCGAGGTCAGACCGTGGCGCAGCATCTCCACGACGGCCTCGCCGGCGCGACGGGCGTCCACCTCGCGACGACCGTCGATCGCCGGCGGCGACGCCGTGCCCGGCAGGCTCATGCCGAGCGCCTCGCCGATCGAGCTCATCGTGTTGGCGGTGAACATCCCGCCGCAGGCGCCCTCGCCCGGGCACGCCTTGCGCTCCACCTCGAGCAGCTCGGCCTCGTCGATCGTGCCGGCGGCACAGGCGCCAACGGCCTCGAACACGCTGGTGATGTCCAGCGCCTGCCCGTTGTGCTCACCCGGCAGGATCGACCCGTTGTAGACGAACACGCTCGCCAGGTCGAGGCGAGCCGCAGCCATCAGCATCGCCGGGATCGACTTGTCGCACCCGGCGAGCCCGACGAAGCCGTCGAGGCGCTCGGCGTGCATCACGGTCTCGACCGAGTCGGTGATCACCTCGCGCGACACCAGCGAGGCGCGCATCCCCTCGTGGCCCATCGAGATGCCGTCGGAGACCGTGATCGTGCCGAACTCCATCGGGAACCCGCCGGCGCTGCGGACGCCGTCCTTGGCGTGTTCGGCCAGCTTGCGCAACGTCATGTTGCAGGGCGTGACCTCGTTCCACGACGAGGCGATCGCCACCTGTGGCTTCTCCCAGTCGTCCTCGGTCATCCCGACCGCCCGCAGCATCGCGCGGGACGCCGCCTTCTGCATCCCGTCGGTGACGTCGCGCGAGCGCGGCTTGACGTCGACAGCCGTTTCTGACCCCGTGTCCATGCACTGGGAGGGTAGCGATGCGGCGACGGGCGAGCCAGGTGTTGCCGACACCCGTACCCCTGCCACACTGATCGCATGGCAGATGTGCGCGAGACCAAGTTGCCCGGTGTCGGCGTGCGACACGAGTTCACCACGGGCGGGGGTGAACAGGTCGGTGTCCTCGTCTACCACGACGGCCGTCGGGAGATCCTCGTCTACGACGCCGACGACCCCGACGCGTGCACGTCGATGATCACACTCTCGTCCGAGGACACCCGCACGATGGGTGAGCTGCTCGGCGCCAGTCAGGTCACCGAGGTGGTCGACGC
>CAYGLH010000303.1:0-4656 GCA_964350535.1 uncultured Ilumatobacteraceae bacterium | reverse complement strand
CGGTTCGTCAGGCGTCGAGGGTGCCGTCGGTGATGCGGACGGTGCGGTCGCAGTAGTCGGTGATCCGCTCGTCGTGGGTCACCACGATCGCCGCGGTGCCACGATCCTTCATCTCGCTGCGGATCAACTCCATCACCTGCGCGCCGAGCTCGGAGTCGAGCGACGAGGTCGGCTCGTCGAACAGCACGAGCTCGGGCTCGTTCATCAGCGCCCGGCCGATGGCGACCCGTTGCTTCTGGCCGCCCGACAGCTCGGCGGGGAGGTTCCCCGAACGATCGGCGAGGCCGAGCTCCTCGAGCAGCCGATCGGCCCGCTGGCGGGCGGCGCGCCCCTCCCGCCGTCCCAGCTCGTCGACGACGAGCAGGTTCTCGCGGGCGGTGAGGAACGGCACGAGGTTGACCGACTGGAACACGAAGCCGACCTTGTTCTGGCGGAACGTGGTCAGCTCCTTGTCGGAGTAGTCACCGATGTCCTCGCCACCGACGACGACGGTGCCGTCCGACGGCGTGAGGATGCCGCCGGCGATCGAGCACAGCGTCGTCTTGCCGGAGCCGGACGGGCCGACGAGGGCGATGATCTCGTCGGTGCCGACGGTGAGGTCGACGCGGTCGAGGGCGACGACCTCGTTGTCGCCGACCTCGTAGACCTTGCGCACGCCGTCCATGCGGAGGGCGGCGTCGCCGTCGGCCGCAGGGGTGGACGGAGAGGTGGTGTCCTGGGTGTCGGTCATCGGTTCAACTCCCGAGTGCGGAGGCCGGGTCGACGCGGAGCACCCGGCGGAGTGAGAAGGCACAGCCGACGATGGCCGCGCCGAGGAGCAGGAGCACGCTGAGGACGATCCGTCCCGGCGAGATGAGCAGCGGGATCCCGCCGGGCGGGATCAGCAGGTCGAAGACGACCACGATCGCGGCGGCGATCGTCGCGGCGATCAGCGTGACGACCACGGCCTGCGCGACCAGTCCGGCGAAGATCGTGCGCGAGCGGGCGCCGATCGCCTTCAGCACGCCGTAGAGGGCGACCCGTTCGACGGTGATCAGGGCGAAGAAGAGCGCGATCACGACGAGCGCGATCACCACCGTCACCCCGAGGATCTGGTTGAACGTGCTGCGCTGCTCGCTGACGCCGGGAATGGCGTCGACAGCCTCGGGGATCGTCAGCGCCAGGACGTCTGTGTCGGCGGCGAGCGTGTCGGCGACCTCACCGCCGTCCGCCCCGTCGGCGAGGCGTACATCGAGCGCCTGGAAGACGCCGTCGGCGAGCACGGCGTCGGGTCGGTTCTCGGTCAGCACCTGGCGCCACGTGGTGGTGTTCGCCCACAGGCTGCCCTGACCGTTGTAGGTCGTGTCGCTGACGAACCCGACGATCGTCACCGGCGTGCGCGCCGGCCCGAGCAGGAGCTCCTGCCCGACCTCGACGTTGTCGGCCTTCAGCACCTCGTCCGCGTAGGCCTCGCCGTCGGCGGGCGGCTCGGGCACGCCATCGGGCGCCAGCTCGTAGCCCCACAACGCGGTGCTCGCCAGCTCACGGGGGCCGTTGCCGGGCACCCGGCCACCGAGCTGCACCACACCGAGCCCACCGGTCGCGTCGACGCCGGGCGTCTCCTCGATGGCGGTGCGCACATCGGGCTCGATGCGGCTGCGCAGGAACGACGCCTGGGACGACTCGCTGTAGACGAGCAGGTCGGCGTCCTGCACCTCGATCGCCGCGGTCGACGAACGGATCAGTCCGTCGAGGAGACCGCCGAGGAACATCAGCAGGATCGCGATCAGCGTGAGGATCGCTCCCGCCGTGACGAACCGCCCGGGGCGACGACGCAGCTCGCGCAGGGCCAGCCTCATCGGTTCGCTCCCCCGGTCGTCGCCTCGATCGGGTCGATCTTCAGCACCCGGCGCGCCGAGAGCAGCGAGCTCCCGACGCCGAGCACGAGCAGCACGACACCCCACAGGATCACCGCGTTCGTCTCGAACTGCAGCGGGATCCCACCCAGCCGTCGCTGGGAGAGCGGGAAGTACAGGGCGACCCCGATCACGAAGCCGGCACCCAGGATCAGCAGCGCCTGGACGAGCAGGGACGTCACCAGCCGGCGGGCGGGTGCGCCGATCGCCCGCAGCAGCGTGAGCGCGGCGGACTTCTGGAAGGTGACGATCAGGAAGAACAGGCCCGTCACGCACGGGATGACGAGCGCGTAGAGCAGGAAGATGATCTGGAACGACCGTTGGACCTCGGCGACACCGGGCGTCTCGTCGGCGGCGTCCTGACGGGTCAGTGCGTCGAGCGCGTCGCTCTGCGCGTTGATCGACGCGACCACGTCCTCCGGCGACGTGCCGTCGGCCGGCGCCACCGCGAGCACGTTCGGGAGGGGCTCGCCGGCGTCGGGGTTGGCACTCGCCACCGCCTCGACGTAGGTGTCGTACAGCACGAACAGGGTCGGGCTGGCGCTCAGCTGCACGTCGTTCGCGAGCCCGACCACCTCGATCTCCTGGCCCCCGGGCTGCACGGTGATCACGTCGCCGATCCCGAAACCGTCGCCCGCGTCGCTGGCGTTGCCGACCGCCTCGCCGGCACCCTCCGGGTAGCGGCCGTCGCTGAGCTCGGTGGGTGCACCGAGCGACTCGTCCTCGTAGCCGAGGATCGTCGTGTCGTAGTCGCCCGAGCTCGTGGTGGCGGTGAACGTGCCCTGGCCGATCCGCCCCACCTCACCCACACCGTCGGCGTCGACGACGAGGTTCTCGAGGTCCGGCGTGATGATGCTGCCCTGGATCACCCGCTGCCCGTCGACCGAATACACGAGCACCGGCGCACTCTGGTTGCGGATCGCTCCGACGAAGGAGGTCAGCAAGCCGTTCTGCAGCGACTGCTGGAAGAGGATCAGGAAGACGAGCATGGCGATCGCCACGATCAGCAGCCCGAAGCGCACCTTGGCGCGCGCCATCTCCTTGAGGGCGAGGAACATCAGGTGGGGCGCGTCGCTCCGGCGGGCATCACCTCACCCTACGGACGCACCCCCCGCCGCAGATGCAACCTGTCACAAAGGTGTCAGACCCCGATGTGACAGGTTGCGTCCTCAGCCGGGGGCCATCGCCGACCCGACGCTCGTCTGGGCGAGATCGATGTGGTCGGTGACCGTGCAGTCGTCGTTGAACACGACGTAGCGGTCGAAGCCGCGCAGGAACCAGCGGTCGTGGGTGACCGCGATCACGGTGCCGTCGAACTGCTCGAGGCCGGCCTCCAGCGCCTCCGACGACACGAGGTCGAGGTTGTCGGTCGGCTCGTCGAGGAGCAGGAGCGTCGCCCCGGACAACTCGAGCAACAGGATCTGGAACCGGGCCTGTTGCCCGCCCGACATCGTGTCGAACGGCTGATGGGCGCACCCCTGCAACTCGTAGCGGCGGAGCATGCCCATCGCCGGCCCGAGCACGACGTCGTGGTCGTGGAGGATCTCGACGGGCGAGCGTCCGGTCCATTCAGGGTGCTCGTGGGTCTGGTGGAAGAGGCCGGGGACCACCCCGGCACCGAGGCGCCCGACGCCGTGGAAGTCGACGGTGCACGAGCCATCGGTCGGCGGCCCTTCCATCGACGACTGCCGGAGCAGCCGCAGGAAGTGGCTCTTGCCGACGCCGTTGCCCCCGAGCACGGCGACGCGCTCGCCGTACCACAGCTCGAGATCGAACGGGTCGGTGAGA
This sequence comes from uncultured Ilumatobacteraceae bacterium, assembly GCA_964350535.1. GTDB lineage: Bacteria > Actinomycetota > Acidimicrobiia > Acidimicrobiales > Ilumatobacteraceae > CAYGLH01. The sequence continues at coordinate 973 of CAYGLH010000303.1, read as the reverse complement.
CCGTCCAGCTCGAGTCCCTCACAGATCACGGCCCGTTTGCCGGTGCGCGCACCGCGCAGGCGGACGTCGATCTTCTGCTGACGCACCTCCGGCGGGCGCTCGTGCTTCTCCACGAACTGACGCAGCCGGGACTCGGCCGCCTTCAGCTTCGGGGCGAAGACCTCGGAGAAGCTCGCCCGCCGGCGCATCTCGGCGACGAGCGCTTCGAGGCGCTGCCGCTCGTTGTCGTACAGGGCGCGATCCTGCTCGCGCAGCTGGTCGTGGTGCTGCTTCGCATCGGCGTAGGTGGCGAACGACCCGCCGTGGGTCCAGGCGCCCTCGGCCTCGATCGTGACGATCTTGGTGGCGACCGCCGCCAGCAGCTCGCGGTCGTGGCTGATGAACATCACCGTCTTCTGTGTGGCGACGAGCTGTTGCTCGAGCCACCGCTTCGCCGGGACGTCGAGGAAGTTGTCGGGCTCGTCGAGGACCAGGATGTCGAACTCGCTGCGCAGCAGCGCCTCGAGCGCCAGCCGCTTCTGCTCGCCGCCACTGAACGTGCGGAGGGGTCGGTCGGCGACGTCGTCGAAAGACTCGCCGACGGCCCGTTGCACGCACTCGTCCCAGAGCACCTCCTGCTCGTAGCCGCCTGCGTCACCCCAGGCGCTGAGGGCATCGGCGTACCGCATCGGATCGGTGTCGAGGACCTGCTCGGCCTCGCCCAGGCGCGCCGCGGCCGCCCGGATCCGTGCGGGCGCGATCGACAGCAACAGCTCGCGCACGTCGCGCGCCGCGTGGTCCGCCGTGCCGACGAGCTGGTGCATCACCCCGACCTGTCCGTCGACGCTGACCGTGCCGGCACTGGCCGTCACGTCGCCGACGACGATGCCGAGCAGCGTCGACTTCCCGGCGCCGTTGGCACCGACCAGCGCCACCCGGTCGCCGTTGCCGACCGAGAACGACACGTCGCGGAACAGCTCGTCGCCGCCCGGCA
>CAYGLH010000302.1:0-4722 GCA_964350535.1 uncultured Ilumatobacteraceae bacterium | reverse complement strand
GTGCAGCCCGCCGAGGGCGCGCCCGCCGAGGTGCCGCTCGAAGCTCCTGCCGAGTGACATCGCGCCCGCCGTGGCGGGCCGGTGACGAACGTGAATGATGGCCGGCCGCTCGCGGTCGGCCATCATTCGTTTTCATGATCTTGGTGGGACTGACCGGAGGCATCGGCGCGGGGAAGTCGACGGTGTCGTCCCGTTTGGCGGAGCGCGGTGCGGTGGTCGTCGACGCCGACAAGATCGCCCGCGACCTCCAGTCGCCCGGCAGCCCGGTCCTCGCCGCGATGGCCGAGCGGTTCGGTGACCACATCATCGGCGAGGGCGGCGAGCTCGACCGTGCCGCCGTGGCCGAGATCGTGTTCAACGACAAGGAGGCGCTGAAGGATCTCAACGGGATCGTCCACCCGGCGATGCAGGAGGAGATACAGCGCCAGATCGACGCCCAGCGCGACACGGACAAGGTGGTCGTGCTCGACTTCCCGCTGCTCGGGGAGAACCCGCGCACGGGACTCGCGGCGACCATCGTCGTCGACATCCCCGTCGAGGTGGCCGTCGAACGTCTCGTCGACCAGCGGGGGATGGACGAGACCGACGCCCGGGCACGCATCGACAGCCAGATCAGCCGCGAGGAGCGCAACGCCCGGGCGACGTACGTCATCGACAACTCGGGATCGCTCGACGACCTCGAGGCCCGCCTCGACACGCTGTGGGACGAGTTGCTCGCCCTCCCGCCGAGCGAGCTGCCGGATCCCGGCTCGCCCGAGTGAGCGCCACCTGGGTCTTCGGCTACGGGTCACTCGTCAGCCCGCAGTCGATGGCGCGAACGATCGGGCGGGTTCCCACCCGTGGCGCCGACTTCCTGCCGGCACGGCTGGACGGCTACGGGCGCCGCTGGAACTACGGCGTCGGGTCGCTCCGCGGCCGGTGGACCAGCGACGAGGGGAGGGTGGTCGCCGACGGAACGATCGTGGCACTCGGCGTGGTCCGCGCCGCGAGCGAGGCGGCGAACGGGGTGGTGGCCCGCGTCGACGCGGAGGAGCTGGCGGGTCTCGACCTCCGCGAACGTGACTACGACCGCGTCGTGGTGACCGAGCTCGTGGCCGTCGACGGCCCATGGGACGACGCCGACCGCGTGGTCACCTACGTGCCACGACCGAGCGCGATCGCCCGGTACGAGACGGCCCGCGACGCAGGCCGCGCGGCGATCCGTCGTGACTACTGGGATCTCGTCGAGGCGGCGTTCGCCGAGTTCGGCGACGACGCGCTCGCCGAGTACCGCCGCTCGACGCCGCCGCCCGACATCCCGGTCCACGAGATCGAGTACTGAGCGCCGCCGACCCCCGGCTCAGCGGAAGCTGTCGAGCTGTTCGGCGATCTCTTCGGGGGTGGTGGTCGGACCCCACCGCACGACCACCTCGCCGGCGCCGTCCACCAGGAACTTCTCGAAGTTCCACACGATGTCGGGGGCGTCGCCGTCGCCCGGCTGGGCCGCCTTCAGCAGCGTGTAGAGCGGCGCCTCCCCGTCGCCGTTCACCTCGATCTTGGAGAACATCGGGAACGTCACGCCGAACTCGGACGTGGCGAACTCGAGGATCTCCTCGTCGGTGCCGGGCTCCTGCCCGCCGAACTGGTTACAGGGGAAGGCGAGGACGGTGAGGTCGTCGTTGTCGTCGTGGAGCGTACGCAGACCTGCGTACTGAGGGGTGAGGCCTCAACGACTGGCGACGTTGACCACGAGGCTCAGCTGGCCCCGGTACTGATCGAACGCAACCTGCTCGCCGGTGATCGAGGTCATCTCGAGATCGTGGAAATCCGACATCCCTCGAACGCTAGCGGGAGCACCTCGGGAATTCGGCTCCTCCCGTCCTGCCACCGTGGTGGATATCATCATGCGAGCGCATGGCTGACGATCGAGAACACCAGGGCGGGTCCGCGGACTCGCCCGATCCGTCCACGGCGTCGGGAGACCCCGACGACGCGGACCCTGACGTGCCGGGCGCGCACCCGCTCATGAGCTGTCGATCGTGCTGACGGCCCTCGGCATCTTCGGTGTGGTCGCGCTCATCGCGGCCAACGGATACTTCGTCGCCGGGGAGTTCGCCTTCGTCGCGTCGCGCAAGTCGACGCTCGTGGCCGAGGCCGACGACGAGCAGCGTGGCGCGAAGACCGCCCTCACGGTGCTGCAGCGGCTGAGCTTCATGCTCTCCGGCGCGCAGCTGGGGATCACGGTCACCTCGCTCGTCCTCGGCTACGTCGCCGAGCCGGTGCTCGCAGATGCCCTCGATCCGTTGCTCGACTCGCTCGGCGTGCCCGACTCGGCACGCAGTGGCATCGCGCTGCTGATCGCCTTCATCCTCGCCACGATGGCGCAGATGGTCTTCGGCGAGCTCGCGCCGAAGAACCTGGCGATCGCCAAGCCCGAACCCGTCGCCCGATGGTTGGCGTCCTCCACGCTGCTCTACCTCCGGATCGCGGGCCCGCTCATCAAGCTGTTCGACAGCGCCGCCAACCGGTTGCTGCGCCTCGTCGGCGTCGAGCCCGTGGAAGAACTGACCTCGGCGGTGTCGACCGAGGAGCTCGACCTGATCGTCGATTCGTCGGCCGAGAGCGGGCACCTCACACCTGCCCAGGCGAGCCTCCTCGACCGGGCGATCGACTTCGGTGAGCTCGAGGCATCGGATGCGATGGTCGCCTGGAACCGGGTCGTCACGATCGAACGGTCGGCCACGGCCGCCGATCTGCGCGACCGGATGGCCACACGCCACTCGCGCTTCCCGGTGATCGACGAAGCGGGCGATGTGTGCGGCGTGGTGCATGCCAAGGACCTGCTCGGCGTGGAACGCGGCTCCTACGACACCACCGGCATCGAGTCCCTCGTCATCGAGGTGCTCGCCGTACCGGAGTCGGCCAGCCTCGGCGTGGTGCTCGCAGAGCTGCGTGACCACGCCACGGAGATGGCGATCGTGATCGACGAGTACGGCGCCCCGGCGGGCGTCGTCACCCTCGAGGACATCGTCGAGGAGCTCGTCGGCGAGATCGAGGACGAGTACGACCCGGGGGCCACCGAGGTGCCGGTCGAGATCAGTGACGGGGTGTGGGCCGTCGCGGCGACCGCGCGGCCCGACGAGATCGAGCGGATGACCGGCATCGACCTGCCCGACGGCGAGTACGACACGGTCGCCGGGCTCGTGCTCGACCGCCTCGAGCGGATGGCCGAGGTCGGTGACTCCGTCGAGGTCGACGGAGCGACCATCGAGGTCGTCGACGTCGACGGCTACGCCATCCAGCGCGTCACGCTGAGCGTGGCGGCCGCGCCCGACGACGAGGACGACGCGACGAGCGATTCCGACGAGCGGGGGTCGTCGTGATCGTCCTCATCGCCGCCGAGTCGACCGGCAGCGGCGGCATCACGGTCGACTGGTGGGCGCTGCTGCTCGCGCTCGTCCTGCTGGCCCTCAACGGGTTCTTCGTCGCCGCCGAGTTCGCCCTCCTGGCGGCGCGCCGGTCGCGCATCGAGCAACTGGCCGCCGACGGCGACAAGCGGGCCAACCACGCACTGCACGGCATCCGCCATCTCACGGTCATGCTGGCGGGCGCCCAGCTGGGCATCACCATGTGCTCGCTCGGTCTCGGTGCCGTCGCCGAGCCGGCGATCGCCCACTTCATCGAGAGCCTCTTCGGTGAGGCGCTGTCGTCGACCGCCCGGCACGTGATCGCCTTCGCCATCGCGCTGTCGATCGTGGTGCTGCTGCACATGGTGGTCGGCGAGATGGCGCCCAAGTCGTGGGCGATCTCGCACCCCGAGCAGTCGGCGCTGTCGCTGGCCCGCCCGTTCCGCTGGTTCGTCACGCTGTTCAAGCCGCTGATCGTGCTGCTCAACAACCTGTCGAACCTCGTCGTCCGAGCGGTCGGCGTCGAACCGCAGGACGAGCGGGCGATGGCCCATGGCCCGGGCGACCTCCGTCTCCTCCTCGACGAATCGGCGGGGAGCGGCGGGATCGAGCGAGGCGAACACGAGCTGCTCACACGCTCGCTGGAACTGTCGGGCCTCACCGCCGAGGATGCGATGACGGTGCGCCGCGACATCGTCGCGGTGTCCGCCGACGCCTCGGCAGCCGAGGCCGCCGCAGCGGCGCACCGCACCGGCCGCACCCGTGTCGTGGTGTTCGAGGGCGATCTCGACCACGTGCGGGGCTTCGTCCACGCCAAGGACTTGCTCCGGCTCCCCGACGGCACGTGGGCGACCACGAAGGTCGGGGGCATGGCCCGCGACATCATGGTCACCCACGAGCACCACCGTCTCGAGGATCTGCTCCTCGAGATGCGCACCGACCGCCAGCACATCGCGCTGGTCGTCGACGAGCACGGCACCGTCGTCGGCCTCGTCACCCTCGAAGACATGATCGAAGAGCTGATCGGCGACTTCGACGACGAATCCGACTTCCGCCTCGGCGAGTTCGACCGGCTCGACGACGGCTCGTTCCGGATGAGCGGCACGCTGCGACCCGACCAGTTCCAGGACTGGACCGGTGCGGAGCTGCCCGAAGGGGAGTGGCAGACCGTGGCGGGGTACGTGATCGCGGCGGTCGACGAGATCCCCGAGGTGGGCGACGTGATCAGCACCGAGGTCGGCGATTTCGAGGTGCTGGCGAAGGATGGCTACGCCATCGATTCCCTCAAGGTGCGCCTCCGCACCTGAACCTGTCACAAAGGTGTCAGACCCCGGTG
>CAYGLH010000301.1:0-4737 GCA_964350535.1 uncultured Ilumatobacteraceae bacterium | reverse complement strand
ATGACCGGACCCTCGACGACCTCGTCGGCTTCCTTCTTCGCCTCGATGTCGCCCCAGGCACGCTCGTACTGCGCCCGCTTCTTCGAGAGGACGAGACGCCCCTCCTTGTCCTCCTTGGTGAGGACCAGCGCCTCGACGTGGTCGCCGAGGGCGACGACTTCGGCGGGATTGACGTCGTTGCGGATGCTCAGCTCGCGGCTGGGGATCACGCCCTCGCTCTTGTAGCCGATGTCGAGGAGGACCTCGTCCTTGTCGATCTTGACGATGGTGCCGGTGACCATCTGGCCGTCCTCGACCTCGACCATCGTGCCGTCGATGGCGTCTGCGAAGGACATGCCGAGGTCGTCGGCGACGACCTCGCGGGGTGTGTAGTTGCCCTCGTCGTCGAACGTGCCCATCTGGGGGGCTGTGGTGTCGGGGGCGGTTGGAGTATCGGACAAGGGACGGACTACTTTCGGACGGATCGGGAGTGGTGGGTTCGTGATGTTGCGCGCCGGAACGCCGCGCAACCCGTAATGGTACCAGTGACCTGCGGAAACCAACGAGGAGAATCCGCGGAGCGTCGTGGCGACGCCTCACGCGCCATCCGCACTCCCGACGTGGTTCCTGGCAACTGCTGTCAGGAATCACGCCCAGAGTTGCGTGACGCGGGGATCGATTCAGGCGGGGACCGGGACCCGAGCCATCGCCGTGCCCATCAGGTCGACGAAGTTGTCGGCGTAGAACCGCTCGCGGATGACGTCGGACCGGTCGCCGAGGCTCCGCTCGAAGCGTTCGTACGGTCGCCGTCCACCTTCGACGTGCGGGTAGTCGGTGTTGAACAGCAGCACGTTCGGGCCGACCTGATCGGTCACCCAGCCGACGTCCTCGGTGGGATAGGGCGTGACCCGCACCTGCCGCTCGACGTACTCGCTCGGTCGCAGGGACAGTGCCTGCAGCCGCTCCTCGTGTCGACCGAACGCCTCGACCGCCGACTCCATCTGCTTCATCCAGCTCGGGAGCCAGATGCACCCTTGCTCGATGACGCCGAACTTCAGGGCCGGGAACCGTTCGAGCACCCCGTCGAAGATCATCGTCGCCAGCGTCTGCATCGGTGGTCCCGGAATGCCCATGTAGTCGACGGAGCGGAAGTTCTCCTCGCCACCGTGGAAGTCGGTGGGCAGCGGCAGGCCGTTGACGAAGTAGTTCGGGTCGATCAGTTCACCGGTGCCCCCGACGTGGAACACCACGGGGATCCCGGCCTCCTCGGCCTGTCGCCACACCGGGTCGAGCCCGAGGTGCGACGGCGAGTGTCCGGCGGGGCAGCCGGAGGCGACGAGGAGCGCGGCGGCGCCCATCTCGATGGCGGTCGCCGCCATCGCCGCGGCACGGTCGAAGTCCGCCAACGGCACGTAGCAGGTCGGCAGCAGACGCGGGTCGACCGAGCAGAACGCCACCATCCCGCGGTTGTGTGCCATCGCTGCGCCGTACGCGAGGTCGAGGTCGCCCCCGTGCTCCCACTCGTGCAGCCGTGAGTTGTGGAAGGTGTTGAACACGAGCTGGGAGCTGACACCGATGTAGTCGAGTGCCCGCCCGCGGTCCTCCGGCAGGAACGATCCCGTGGCCGCGAAGTTCTTGCGGTTCATCACCTCGGACTCCTCGTCGTCGAGGAACTCGTCGGTGCGGTGGCGCTGCGCCAGCCGCTCGAACACCGCCATCAGATCGGACGGCTCGTCGCCGGTCTGCTTGAGCTCGTTGCTGTAGCCCGGCGCAGGGAGCCGGTCGCGGATCGCCGGATCCGCGTACTCGGCCAACCAGGTCGGTGTCTCCATGATGTGTGCATCCGCGTCGTGCACGACGCGCCCCTCGATGTACGGCATGCCGGAAGTCTCGCGCACCCCCCACCTGTCCCCAAGGGGTCAGACCCCGACGCGACAGGTTCAGCGCTTCGTGGCCAGGAGGAGGAACTCGGCGGTGTCGACGGTGGGCGGGTCGTCGCCGTAGGCGCCGGGTTCGACGCTGGAGATGCGGTCGACGTCGAGCCCGTGGGCGGCACACAGGAGACGGAGCTCCCGCGGCGTGTAGCAGCCTGTCCACAGCTCGGCCGGGGCGACGTTGCCGTCCTCGTCGCGCAGCTCGGTCTGCTCGTGATTGACCCCCGAGTCGGCGTCGAAGTCGGCGCCCTCCCAGTGCTTGACCACGAAGTACGAGCTGAACGCGCTCAGCGCCAGCCGGCCACCGGGACGAAGCGCCCGGGACATCCCGGCGAGCACGGTCTCGTCGTGACCGTCGGCGGTCATCAGACCGAACGCCCCCTGACAGAGGCAGATCACCGCGTCGAACTCGGCCTCGAACGCCAGGGAGCGCGCGTCGAGCCGCTCGAACGTGGCCCCCGCGGGCGCATCCTCGTCGGCGATGTCGACGAAGCGCTGGCTGATGTCGATGCCGTGCACCTGCAGCCCTCGTTCGGCGAGCGCGTACGCGTGACGGCCGGGCCCGCAGCCGACGTCGAGGACGCGCATCCCCGGTTCCAACCCGAGCGCGCCGACGAGATGATCGATCTCCTGGCGGGTGCCCTTCGTGAACGAGTACCGCAAGTAGGCCCGACCGAGGTGATCGGCGACCGGCTCGAACCAATGGTCGTGGGTGCGGTCGGCGGGCACGGCGACGACGCTAGTGGTCGGTCGATCGCGCCGCAGCGTCAGGTTCGGTCGCATACGTCCGCACGAACGTGCGCACCGCCGCCTCGATGCGCTGTTCGACCTCCGCATCCGACGGTCGGCTCACACCGAGGAGCATCCGGAGCTGTTGGTGCCCGACCAGCCCCGCCAGGAACTGCTCGGCAGCGATCTGCGCGTCGTCGAACTCGACCTCGCCGTGCTCGCGCTTCGCGCGGAGGAAGTCCTTCAGACGGACGTAGCTCCGCTCGGGTGCAAGCTCGAACAGCAGTCGTCCGAGCTCGGGGAAACGGGAGTGCTCGCCGACCGCGAGGCGCATCAGCACGATCGCACGGTCGCTGAGCGCACCATCGGCGGTCGCCCGTGCGAGGACCCGCAGTCCGTCGGCGAGGTCGAGATCGATCACGTCCTGCGTCGGCGGCGCTGCGCCGACCACGGTCTGCAGCTCGTCGACGATGGCGGAGAAGAGCTGCTCCTTCGAGGAGAAGTAGCGGTAGAGCGTCGCCTTCGAGCCCCCTGCCGCGGCGACGATCTGGTCCATCGACACCCCCGGGTACCCGTGCTCGATGAACAGCCCGAGGGCGATCTCCAGGTAGCGGGATCGCCGGGCGTCAGCGGTTCTCGCCGCACTTGACTTCATGAAACTGTACTGTACAGTACACCGTGCGGAACCAGCGAGCAGGATGGGAGATCAGCAGCCATGGACACGCCACTCATCACCCGGCCCGGCGAGGGCCTGACCTTCACGACGTCACCGACCGATCAGATGACGTTCCTCTGTCAGGGCGACGCGGAGATGCCCGACGTGATGGTCGAGCGGCTCGCGCCCGGCGATGGCCCTCCCCTGCACAGCCATCCGTGGGCCGGGTGGGACGTGGTCATCTGCGGCACCGTCCGATTCCACGTGGACGGTCGGACGACCGACCTCGAGGCGGGCTCGTTCATCTACACCCCGGCCGACGCCGTGCACGCCTTCATGGCGATCGGCGACGAGGAGGCGGAGATCGTGCAGTACCAGTGGCCCGGCGGGTTCGCCGCCGTGTACGCCGAGATCGCTGCGGCATTCGCCGACGGTGAGCCCGACCCGGCAGCCCTGGCCGTGGTCGCCGACCGCCACGGCTTCGCGCTGCACGGCCCGCCGCTCGCAGTGCTCGAAGCGGGCGCCTGAGCGGACCGCAGCCGTTCGCCAGCCGTGAAGCGGCGCGCTCAGCCCTTGGCGTCGGCCCAGGTCCGACCCCAGGCGACGTTGACCTCGAGCGGCACGTCGAGGTCGGCGGCGCCCATCATGAGGTCGACCACCAGCGCGCCGATGTCGTCGCGCTCGGACTCGGGCACCTCGACGAGCACCTCGTCGTGCACCTGGAGGATCAGCCGGCTGGCGGCGTCACGCTCGACCAACGCCTCGTCGATCCGCACCAGCGCGACCTTGAAGATGTCGGCGGCCAACCCCTGGATGCCGGCGTTCATCGCCTGCCGCTCCCCCGCCTGGCGCACGCGATAGTTGGAGTTCATCAGCTCCGGGATCGGTCGCCGGCGTCCGAACAACGTTTCGGTGTACCCGCGCTCGCGGGCCTCCTGCACGGTGCTGTCCATGTACTGCTTGACGTTGGGGAACGCCTCGAAGTACGCCGCCAGGATCACGGCGGCCTCGTCGGTGGGGATGTTCAGCCGCTGCCCGAGTCCGTACGCCTCCATGCCGTAGGCCAGCCCGTACGACACCATCTTCGCCTTCGACCGTTGGTCGAGGGTGACGTCGCCGGGCTCGACACCGAACACCCGCGACGCCGTCGCATTGTGGATGTCCTGCTTGCCGGTGAACGCCTCGATGAGACCGGGGTCGGCAGCGAGGTGGGCGATGCAGCGGAGCTCGATCTGGTTGTAGTCGGCGACCAGGAGGGTCGTGCCCTCGGCAGGGACGAACGCACGACGGAAGTGGCGTCCCTCGTCGCTGCGGACGGGGATGTTGTGCAGGTTGGGTCGGTCGGACGACAGCCGGCCGGTGCGGGCGACCGTCTGGTTGAACGAGGCGTGGATCCGGCCGTCGGCGGCGACCTCGTGGAGCAGGCCCTCGCCGTACGTG
>CAYGLH010000300.1:0-4778 GCA_964350535.1 uncultured Ilumatobacteraceae bacterium | reverse complement strand
GCGGCGGGGCCGACGACACCGGACGGCTGACGATCTCCACCACACCCGACGGCGGCCACGCAGGATACGACTCGGCCCGCCAGGCACGCCTGATGTCGAATCGTCGACGCCAGTGGCCCCGCGCCCTGGCCGGACTCGGCATGCTGGCGGTCGGTGCGGCCGCCGCAGTGTTCCTGCTCGACCTCGACAACTTCGGCGGCTCCGACGACGACGAATCGGTCGACGAGGCGCAGACGGAGGCGGATGGCGCCAGCACGACGATCGCCGCCGACACCGACGGACCGCCGGCCTTCGGTGAGGCGCGCGCCGCCAGCTCCACGGTCGTCGTCGCGCCGCGTGCCGGCCAACTGACGGCGATCGGCGACGTCGACGAAGCGGTCGGGCGCGGGTCCACGCTGGCGGCGATCGACGGCGAGCCGACGCTGGTGATGTTCGGCAGCGTCCCGTTCGAGCGCGCACTCGAACCGGGAGCCGAAGGTGACGACGTGGCCCAGCTGCAGGCGAACCTCGTCGCCCTCGGCATCACGACGCCCGACGCGCTGCCGGTCACGGGCGAGTACGACGCCGCCACCGGCGCAGCGGTCACCGACTGGGAAGAGCAACTCGGACTGGCAGGCAGCGGCGTCGTGCCGGTCGGACGCCTGACCGCATCGCCCGGACCGGGCACCCTCGGCGGTGCACTGCCGGTCGGCACCGAGGTGGCGCTCGGCGACCCGATCGGATCGCTCGACGTGCCCGTCAGCCATGCCGACGTCGTCCAGCCGGGCGGCGGCACGGTGACCGGGATGCTCCCGCCGGGAACGGCGATCGCGCACGGCGACATCATGATGTACCTCGACGAGACCCCGGTGGTGGCGGTGTCGAACGGCTCACCCGTGGACGGCGCGGTGATCGATGCGATGGCATCAGGTGACAACGAGCAACTGGAGCAGGTGCTCGTGTTCTTCGGGTTCGACCCCGACGGGCAGATCGTCATCGATGCCGAGGGCGACCTCGCCACGATCGCCGCGGTCAACCGGTGGCGCCGTGCCACGGGGTTCGGCGAGGCGTTCGCCATCGGGCCGCAGTTCTACCTGGAGGTCCCGCGCGACGCCGTCGTCGAGTCGACGTACGTCCCCGACGGGCTCGCCATCGCGCCCGGCACGTTGGCCTACACCGTCTCGGCCCCCGCCGGCCGGGTCGTCGCGACGGTCGATGCCGCCGCAGCGAGCGAGTACGGGGTCGGCCAGGTCGTCGAGCTGGAGTCGTCCGACGGTGCGACGTTCGAGGCGGTGGTCGAGTCCGTTCCCGACGAGGCCGCCTCGGCGGGTACCGAGTCGGTCGAGATCGTGCTCGACCCGGTCGGCGAGGTAGATGCGATCGGGCCGGTGTGGATCGCGGGGACCCGCGAATGAGGAACGCCTGCCAAGATGGGCCGATGGGGAGCTGGCGATGAAGAACCCGCCGTTCGAGTACGTGCGCGCGAACGATCTCGACGAGGCGCTGGCCGTGTTGGCCGAGCACGACGGCGCAAAGGTGATCGCCGGCGGCCAGAGCCTGCTCCCGCTGATGGCGCTCCGCCTGGCCACACCACCCGTCGTGGTCGACATCGGCGCGGTCGCCGGCCTCGACGAGATCGACGTTGCCGCCGACGGTGGCGTGCGGATCGGCGCCCTCGTCACCCACGCCGAGGCCGAGCGCTCGGACGTGCTCGCCGCCGCGGCACCGCTGGTCCACGAGGCGATGCCGTACATCGGCCACCGCGCGATCCGCAACCGCGGCACGGTGTGCGGGTCGGTGGCACACGCTGATCCAGCGGCGGAGATGCCCGCCGTCCTCCTCGCCCTCGACGGTGAGATCGTCGCCCGGTCGGCTCGGGGCGAGCGGACGATCGCCGCCGCCGACTTCTTCACCGGCTATCTCGACACCACGCTCGCCGACGACGAGATCGTCACAGCGGTTCGCGTGCCACCGTCCGGCAGCGACTCGACCGGCGCCATCGCCGAGGTGGCGCGTCGGCACGGCGACTATGCACTCGTCGGCGTCGCCGCCGCCCTCGACGCCCCGGACGGCCGGATCGAACGAGCCGCGCTGTCGTTGTTCGGCGTTGCCGGGACGCCGGTGCGGGTCGGTCCCGCGGAGGAGGCACTCGTCGGAAACAGCGTCCCGGGCGATGCCGTCGACGCACTCGTCGACCGTGCGGCCGAACTCGTGAGCCACGGCGTCGATCCCAGTGGCGACCTGCACGCCTCGGCCAACCACCGCCGCCATCTCGCCGGGGTGGTCACCCGCCGTGCTCTGCGCACCGCCCTCGATCGCCTGGAGGCCGAAGGATGAGCCACACCGCCGACGACCAGACCCGCGCCCACGTCGACGTCTCGGTCACCATCAACGGTCGCACGGTCAGCGCCACCGTCGAACCGCGACGCAGCCTGTCCGACTTCATCCGCGAGGACGCCGGTCTCACCGGAACTCATCTGGGCTGCGAGCACGGTGTCTGCGGCGCCTGCACGGTGTTGCTCGACGGCGCGGCCGTGCGCTCGTGTCTCATGCTCGCGGTCCAAGCCAGCGGCGCCGAGATCACCACGATCGAGGGCCTCGCCGACGGCGATTCGCTGCATCCGATCCAGCAGGCGATGCACGACGCACACGGCTTCCAGTGCTCGTTCTGTGCGCCGGGCTTCCTGATGACGACGCTGGCGTTGCTCGAGGACAATCCGACGCCGACCCGCGACGAGATCCGCGAGGAGCTGTCCGGCAACCTCTGCCGCTGCACCGGGTATCACACGATCCTCGACGGCGTCGAACGAGCGGTCGAGCTGATGCGGGAGGACGAGCGATGAGCACTCCGGGGCGGGCGGGGCTGGGTGGCCTCGTCGGCACGAGCGTGAAGCGCGTCGAGGACGATCGTCTCCTCACCGGACGCGGTCGGTTCGTCGCCGACCTGCACGTCGAGGGCTGTCTCCACGCGGCGTTCGTGCGCAGCCCGTACGCCCACGCCCGCATCGTGTCGATCGACATCGAGCCGGCCAAGGCACTCGACGGTGTGCGGGCGGTGTTCACCGGTGCACACATGGAGCGACTCACCAATCCGTTCCTGCCGTTCCTGATGGCCGCCAACAGCTACACGCCGTTGCACTATGCGTTGGCGACCGACCGGGCGCGCTTCGTCGGTGACCCCGTGGCGATCGTGCTCGCCGACTCGCGCTACATCGCCGAGGACGCCCTCGACCTCGTCGAGGTCGAGTACGAGGAACTGCCTCCGGTCGGCACCATCGCCGCCGCGCTGGGCGCCGACTCCGAGCCGATCTGGCCGAAGGCCAAGGGCAACGTGCTGATGGACGACACGAGGGTCCACGGCCCGGTCGACGAGGTGTTCGCGCAGGCCGACCACGTCTTCACCGAGACGTTCAGGTGCCCGCGCCTGTCGAACCAACCGATGGAGACGCGCGGGATCCTCGTCGAGCTCGACGACGACGGGCGGTTCGACGTCCACGCGTCCACCCAGTCGAGCCACATGCTGCGCTGGCTGATCGCCGCCTGCACCGAGCGTGTCGGCATCTTCACGTCAGCGCGTCGCTTCATCGGCAACCAGCAGCGCCGCACCGGTCTGTCCGAGGGCGCGAAGGCGTTCCTCGCCGAGGCGGGCGACGACCTCAAGGGCCAGGACAATGCCGGGATGCAATCCCAGATGAAGGCCGATCCGAGCACCATGAAACACATGGCGCGGACCATGGTCGGGCTCGCCGGCAAGGAGCACTACCCGACGATCAAGGCCCAGGACATCGGCGGCGGCTTCGGGACGAAGGGCGAGGTCGGCCGGGAGGACATCGCGGTGGTGGCCACGGCGCTCTACCTCGGCCGATCGGTGAAGTGGATCGAGGACCGCGTCGAGAACCTCCTCGACGGCGGCCAGGCGCGTGAGGAAGAGGTGACGCTGTCGATGGCCGTCGACGACGACGGCACGATCCGCGGCATGCGGACCGACCTCGTCGTCGACCACGGTGCGTATCCGGGCGTGCCGATCGGGGTCGGACTGTTCACCCAGATGATGCGCGTGATGTGGCCCGGGTCGTATCGCATCGAGGCCTACGAGCAGCGTTCGCGCGTCGTGGCCACGAACAAGGGCCGGTACGTGCCGTACCGCGGGCCGTGGGCCAACGAGACCTGGACGCGCGAGCGGATGATCGACGTCGTCGCACGCCGCCTCGGCAAGAGTCCGGCCGACGTGCGGTTGAAGAACATGATGGGCGACGAGGACTTCCCGTCGGCGATGGTCACCGGCCCGTTGCTCGACGAGACGATGTCGACGCGCAAGACGCTGCGACGGGCGCTGGAGCTGGCCGACGTCGACGCCTTCCGTGCCGGTCAGGCCAAGGCGCTGGAGGACGGCCGGTACGTCGGCATCGGGGTCGCCTCGTACCATGAGGCCGCCCCCGGCCCGCCGAACTTCATGGACTGCGTGAACCCGGGCGGTGGCGCACTCCTCGTCCAGCATTCGCGTGCCACGATCGCCCGCGACGGATCGGTCGAGGTGTTCACGCCGCAGATGCCGCACGGGCAGAGCCACGAGACCACCTACGCCCAGATCGCCGCGGACGAGCTCGGGGTGCCCATGTCCTCGGTCCGGGTCGTGTACGGCGACACCTCGCAAACGCCGTTCGACCTGATGGGCACCGGCGGGAGTCGAGGCGGTCCCGTCGGCGGCGGGTCGATCCGCCGGACCACCCGCAGCCTCCGGCGAGAAGTGCTCGACGCTGCGGCCGACCTCCTCGAAGCGGCGGTCGACGACCTCGAGA
>CAYGLH010000299.1:0-4794 GCA_964350535.1 uncultured Ilumatobacteraceae bacterium | reverse complement strand
ACCTCGACCACCACCTCGACCACCAGCACCACGACGTCGACGACGGTGCCGCCCCCTGAGGGGATCGAGCGGGTCGTCACGCTCGGCGACAGCTACAGCTCGGGCCAGGGCATCCACGACGACGCCGACCAGTACGACGATCACGGACCGCCGGCCCACTCGTTCGACCCCGAGACCCGCCTCGGTGCCAGCACCTGCCACCGCGAGACGGAGACGACGCCCGGACCGATCCTCGCCGACCAACTCGGCGCCGAATCGATCTTCGTCGCCTGCGCCGGTGCGGTGATCGACGAGATCCCCAACCAGCTCGCCGTCGCCGACATCCCCGGCGACGGTGCCGGGACGCTGATCACGATGACGATCGGGGGCAACGACCTGCGCACGGCGGAGGGATACGACTGGCCGAAGGCGCTGCTCGAGTGCATCACGTCGATCGGGTGCAGCGACGACGAGGTCGGACCGCTGGCCAACCTCGACGACATCGAGGAGCGCCTGCGCGCCCTCTACACGGAGATGGGGGAGCGCTACCCACAGGCCCACATCCGGGTGCTGTCGTATCCGAGCCTGATGCAGCCGGACGGATGGGGCTGCGTGGGCGTGATCGGTGTCGGCAGGGGGGAGGCGGACTGGATCGACGATCAGGAGGCGAGGTTCATCGCCCGGATCGACGTGGCCGTCGCCGATGCCGCCGCGGCCACGGGCGCCGACATCCAGTTCCTCCCGGTGGTCGACGCCTTCGACAACCGGGGCTCGTGCCGCGTGTTCGAGCGCGACCGTTGGGTGCGGTCGATCGTGCGCGGCGCCACCTTCTCGCGCTCGATGACCGACGACGGCGAGATCGTCGAGAACCGCGACGACGGGCTGTTCACGATCAGCCCGTCGTCGTTCCATCCGAGTCAGCGCGGCTACGACGCGTACTACGACGTGCTGGTGGACAGCCTCCCGCCGGACCTCGGCATCACCTTCGACTGAGTGAGCGCTCACTCAGTCGGTTAGCCTCGCGTTCATGTCCACCGCCTCGTCCGCGCGACGCGCCACCGCGCTGCCGCCGGACGAGCGTCGAGCGGCGATCGTCGCGGCCGTGCGGCCGCTCGTCCTCGAATACGGCGAGCGGGTGACCTCGCGCCAGCTCGCCGAGGCGGCAGGCGTCGCCGAAGGGACGATCTTCCGGGCCTTCGCCGACAAGGACGGAGTGCTCGCCGCGGTCCTCGAACAGGCGCTCGACCCGGCGCCGCTCGAACAGGCGCTGACGGACATCCCGGCCGATGTCGACTTCGAACAGCGACTGGTCGCGGCGACCCGGATCATCCAGCGTCGAGTCGTCGACATCTGGGAGCTGATCTCGTCGCTCGGCGCGCTCGGCAAGCAGCACTCGGGACGCCCGCCCGAGACGAGTGCGGCGCTCACCCAACTCTTCGCCGACAACGCCGACCAGCTCCGGGTCGATCCTGCCGAGGGCGCTCGCCTGTTGCGCGCCGTCACGCTGTCGATGACCCACCCGATGATCGCCGTCGAGCGGGCCACTGCGGAGGAGATCGTGGCGCTCCTCCTGCACGGCATCGGGAGGCCGGCGTGAACCTCCGGAGCGTGATCGCCAGCCACCTGATCAAGCCGTACCGCAAGGTGCTGCTCGTCGTCGTGGTGCTGCAGTCGATCCAGACCTTCGCCGCGCTCACGTTGCCCACGTTGAACGCCGACCTGATCGACAACGGCGTGCTCGTCGGCGACAACGCGTACATCCGGCGCACCGGCCTGATCATGTTGTGCTGGGCGCTGGTGCAGATCACCTTCGCCGTCGGCGCCGTGCGCTTCGGGGCACGGGCGGCGATGGGCTTCGGTCGCGACATCCGCCGCGACATGTTCCACAAGGTGACCGACTACTCGGCCCGAGAGGTCGGCGAGTTCGGCGCCCCGTCGCTGATCACCCGCATCACCAACGACGTGCAGCAGGTGCAGATGCTGGTCGTCCTCGCCTCGACGATGATGATCGCCGCCCCGATCATGATGGTGTTCGGCATCGTGATGGCCGTGCGCGAGGACGTCGGGCTCTCCGTCGTGTTCCTCGTCGGCATCCCGATCGCCGTGCTGATCCTCAGCCAGGTCGTGATCCGCATGGTGCCGGCGTTCCAGGCGATGCAGACGCGCATCGACCGGGTCAACCTCGTGCTGCGTGAGCAGATCACCGGCATGCGGGTCGTTCGCGCCTTCGTCCGCGAGCCGCGCGAGGCGCAACGCTTCGAGGGGGCCAACCAGGAGCTCACCGATGTGTCGCTGCGCGCCGGGCGGCTGATGGCGTCGATCTTCCCCACGGTCACCCTGATCATCAACGCCTCGAGCATCGCCGTGGTCTGGCTCGGCGCCGATCGCATCGCCAACGGCCAGATGGAGGTCGGGTCACTCGTCGCCTACCTCAGCTACCTGATCCAGATCCTGATGGCCGTCGTCATGGCCACCTTCCTCGTCTCGATGGTGCCGCGGGCGGCGGTCGCCGGCGAGCGCATCGGCGAGGTGCTGTCGACCGAGACCACCGTGCGTCCGCCGACCACGCCGGTCACGACGATCGCCGAACCCGGCACGCTCGAGTTCCGCGATGTGGGCTTCCGCTACCCGGGCGCCGAGCAGCCCGTGCTCGACGGCGTCTCGTTCCGCGCCGGGCCCGGGACGACGACGGCCGTGATCGGGAGCACCGGCTCGGGCAAGAGCACGTTGGTCAACCTCGTGCCTCGCCTGTTCGATGCCACCGCCGGCAGCGTGCTCGTCGGCGGCGTCGACGTCCGCGACCTCGACCCCGATCTCCTGTGGAGCTCGGTCGGCTTCGTGCCCCAGAAGGCCTTCCTGTTCTCGGGCACGGTGGCGTCGAACCTCCGCTTCGGTCGGCCCGACGCCACCGAGGCGGACCTCTGGGAGGCGCTCGAGGTGGCGCAGGCAGCAGGGTTCGTCCAGTCGATGCCCGACGGCATCGACAGCACGATCGCCCAGGGTGGCTCCAACGTCTCCGGCGGTCAGCGGCAACGCCTGGCGATCGCCCGCGCCCTCGTCGCCAAGCCACAGATCTACGTGTTCGACGATTCGTTCTCGGCACTCGACCTGGCGACCGAAGCGCGGCTCCGGACGGCGCTCGAGCCCTTCACGGCTGCGGCGGCGACGCTCGTCGTCGCCCAGCGGGTCTCGTCGATCGCCGGCGCCGACGAGATCATCGTCCTCGAGGACGGCGTCACCGTCGGCCAGGGGACCCATCACGAGCTCGTCGCCGGGTGCCCGACGTACGCCGAGATCGTCGAGTCGCAGGTCGGCCAGGGGATGGTCGCATGAGCGAGTCGACCAACGGCGCGCCGCCTCCCCCCGACAGCGACGAGCAGGAGCTGATCAGCACCACCGGTCGCGAGCAGCGGCGCGGCAGCTTCGGCCCGGGCGGCAGCGCGGGCATGCCGGTCGAGCGGACGGAGAACTTCACCACCGTGCTGCGCCGGCTCGGCGAGATCCTCGGTCGCGAACGCGGCCGGCTGGTCGCGGTGGTCCTGCTCACGGTCGCCAGCGTCGCCCTCGTCGTGGTCGGCCCGCGGCTGCTGGGGGAGGCCACCGACATCATCGTGCAGGGCATGACCGGCGACGGCATCGACTTCGGCGCCCTGCACCGCAAGCTGCTGGTGATCGCATCGATCTACGCCGCGGCGTGGGTGCTCGCCTACACGCAGGCATACGTACTCGCCGGAGTGGTGCAGCGTTCGATGTTCGCGCTGCGCGAATCGGTCGAGCACAAGCTCAACCGGTTGCCGCTCAGCTACGTCGATCGCCAAGCCCGCGGCGACCTGTTGAGCCGCGTCACGAACGACATCGACAACCTGGCGCAGAGCCTGCAACAGACGATGAGCCAGATCCTCACGTCGTTGCTCACGATGATCGGTGTCGCCGTGATGATGTTCACCATCTCGCCGCTCATGGCGGCGATCGCGCTGCTCGTCGTGCCGGTGTCGGTCTGGACGATCAAGGTGATCGGCTCGAAGGCCCGCCCGCGGTTCATGTCGCAGTGGCGGCACACCGGGGTGTTGAACGCACAGGTCGAAGAAGTGTTCACGGGCCATGCGGTCGTGAAGAGCTTCGGCCGTCAGCGCGACGTGGAGGCGACGTTCAACGAGGAGAACGATCGGCTCTACGAGTCGAGCTTCGCCGCCCAGTTCATCTCCAACCTGATCCAGCCGGCGACGATGTTCCTCGGGAACCTCCAGTACATCCTCATCGCCGTCGTCGGCGGGCTGCGCATCTCGAGCGGCGCGCTCACCGTCGGCGACATGCAGGCGCTCATCCAGTACGCCCGACAGTTCTCCCAGCCGATGACCAACCTGGCGTCGATGGCGGCGACGTTCCAGTCGGGCATCGCCAGCCTCGAGCGCGTGCTGGAGTTGCTCGACGCCGAGGAGCACTCGCCCGACGACCCCGGCGCCGCGCCGGTCGGCGCGGTCAGGGGGCGTGTCGTGTTCGACCGGGTGAAGTTCAGCTACGTGCCCGAGACACCACTGATCGAGGACCTCAGCGTGGTCGCCGAACCGGGCGAGACCGTCGCCATCGTCGGACCGACCGGCGCCGGCAAGACGACGCTGGTCAACCTGATCATGCGGTTCTACGAGCTCGACGGCGGTGCGATCACGCTCGACGGGCGCAACATCGCCGAGATCCCGCGTGGCGAGCTGCGGTCGAGGATCGGGATGGTGCTCCAGGACACGTGGCTGTTCGGTGGCACGATCCGCGAGAACCTCGCCTACGGGAACCCCGACGCCACCGAGGAGCAGATCATCG
>CAYGLH010000298.1:0-4817 GCA_964350535.1 uncultured Ilumatobacteraceae bacterium | reverse complement strand
CCTCGACCCGGCGGTCAGCGAGATCTACCGCGACGGCGCCTACCACCTGGAGGGTGAGGGCAAGGTGCTGTCACCCGACGAGATGGTCGAGTACTGGACGCGACTCGTCGACAGCTACCCGATCGTGTCGATCGAGGACGGCATGGACGAGAACGACTGGGACGGCTGGAAGCGCCTCACCGAAGCCATCGGCGACAAGGTGCAACTGGTCGGCGACGACCTGCTGGTGACCAACAGCGTCCGACTGCAGCAGGCGATCGACGCCCGTACCGCCAACTCGATCCTCGTCAAGGTGAACCAGATCGGGTCGCTCACCGAGACCCTCGACACGGTCGGCCTGGCGACCCGCAACGCCTACACGTCGGTGATGAGCCACCGTTCGGGCGAGACCGAGGACGCCACGATCGCCGATCTCGCGGTCGCCACCAACTGCGGCCAGATCAAGACCGGCGCACCAGCGCGCAGCGACCGCGTGGCGAAGTACAACCAGCTCCTGCGGATCGAGGAGCACCTGGGCGAGTCGGCCGCCTACCGTGGCCGCGCCGCGCTGGCGCCGATCAACTGACCCCGGATCTCGACCGATCACCCCGCCACTCAGGCGACGGATCGCGGCGCGATGCCGCCGGAGCGCGCGAACCTCGTGGCACACTGGCGTGGTGAGTCGCTCGAAGACCACCTCGATCAAGCGGCCGGCACCGCAGGCCGCCGCGGACGAGGGTTCGTCGCGCCTCGGCGACCTCACGCGCCCGATCCCGGTCGAGAAGCGGGTGTTCCGGCACAAGCGCTGGGCGATGGGCGCAGGCATCTTCGCCCTGGTCGTCGGCGGGGCCATCGGCGCGGCGTTGTTCATCCTCCCCGTCCAGACCTGGATCGACCAGGGCGACGACATCGATCAGCGCGAGGCACAGCTCGAAGAGCTGCAGCGCGTCAACGGCCAGCTGGCCGCCGAGATCGAGCGGCTCGAGACCGACGACGGCGCACGCGAGGCGGCGCGCGAGGAGCTCGGGATGGTCGAGGTCGGCGAGGAGCGCCAGACCGTGCTCCCGCTCCCCGATCTGCCGCGCGACCTGCCCGACGGCTGGCCGTACAACGTCACCGACCGCATCCTCCAGGCCCGCAACGCGGGCCCGACCCCCGACGGCGAGTAGCCGCCCGCCCGCCGCGCACGCTCTCGGTCCAGCCGAGCGCACGGAGCGCGATCGAGCGGACCGAGCGTTGTCGGGAGGCGCCGGCGGCCGCCGTCACCCGATGCGTTCGTCGGCAGGATCGACGCTGGTGATCGCCCGGCCGGCGTGCATCAGCGTCACCGGGCCCGCCTCCGACACGACGATGACGATCGCCTCGGGGTCGTCGAAGGAGTAGCGCAGGGCAGACGTGTGGCGCATGCCGCGCATCGCCGGAACCGCCTTCTCGGCGGCGGCCGAGGGGGCCAACCGGACACCGAGCGCCACGAGCACGACCGACGCGTCGAACATCGCCGCACCGTCGGTGAGGGCGAGGGCCTGGGCCAGCGCTCCCTCCTCGCCAAGGCTGCCGAGATGGAGGGTCGGGGCGTTGTGCACCAGCGGCTCGTGCCGGGCGTTGGTGGCCTCCTGCCCACTCGGACTCCACACCAGGGTGGCGCCGATCCGTCGCCCGCCGAGCTCGTGCACGGCGAACCGTAGGAGCGGACGCATCCGGTCGACCGGCACCTCGGGCACCATCGACTCGAGCCGCCGGATCCAGGCGTCGACCGGGGCATCGTGCAGCCAGCGGGTGCCGTTCCAGCGCATCACGCCCGCCGGACCGAACACCCGCACCTGCCCGCCCGGATGGCGCTGGATCACGATGCCGCCGATCGCCGACTGCAGCCCGACCAGATCGATCTCGTCGGCCATGTTGCGACCGAAGCACGCCAAGTGGTCGATGGCATCGCTGGAGCGGACCGCGAACGACGTGACACCGTCGGCGAACCGGCGGGCGAACTGCACGTCGAGGTCGCGGACGTCGATCAGATCGACCGCGGCGTCCGGCGCGTGGACCTCGACCGATCCGTCGTCGGCCGACGGCAGGAGCAGCGCACCGTACGACGGGACCCGGCCCTCGTGGTCCTGCGGACGGAGCGCGTATGCCAGCTCGACCAGCGCGGCGACCCGGTGGGGCGCCCCCTCGAGCGCCGGGATCCCCTCGTCACGAAGCTCGTCGGCGAGGCGCTGCAACCGGCCCGGCAGGACCGGGAGCTCGTCGTCGGCGGGACGGGACATCGCTCCGACAGTACGGCGTCGGCGGCCGCGGCGGATCGCACTGCGCACACCGTCCCGTTCACCGCTCGGGCGACTCCTCCACTAGTTTCACGGCCACGAGACGGCCACTCGGCCGTCGCAACGCGAGACCTCACACGCCGAAGAAGGGGAAGCACGTGGCCGGAAGCATCCTGGGAACCCGCGTCCAGCGCAAGGAAGATCCGAAGTTCCTCACCACGGGGGGCGTCTACGTCGACGACCTCGTCGACGAGCGCCTGGAGGGCGCGCTGCACGCCGTGTTCGTCCGGTCCGCGGTTGCCCACGGCACGATCCTCGGCGTCGAGACCGCCGATGCGGAGGGCATGCCCGGCGTGGTCGCGATCCACACCGCCGAGAGCCTCGGGCTGCAGCCGGTGCCCTCGCCGTTCAACCCGATGGTGTCGCGCACCCTGCTGGCGAGCGGCAAGGTGCGCTTCGTCGGCGAACCGGTCGCCGTGGTCCTCGCCGAGACGGCGGAGCAGGCGACCGACGCGGCCGACGCCGTGTATGTCGACGTCGACTTCCTCGACGCGCTCACCGATCCCGAGGCGGCGATGCTCTCGGAGGTGCTGATCTACGACGACGCCGGCTCCAACGTCGTGTTCGACACCACCGCCCTCGGCATGCCCGAGAACTCGCCGAGCGAGGACTACTTCGCCGACTGCGAGGTCGTCGTCAGCGGGCGGTTCGTCAACCAGCGCGTCGCGCCCTGCCCGCTCGAGGTGCGCGGTGCGGCGGCGACATGGATCGACGGGCGGCTGCACCACTGGTCATCCACGCAGCACGCGCAGGGCACCGTGGCCGGACTCGCCGCCGCCAACGGCGTCGATGCCGCCGACGTCCACGTGATCACCCCCGACGTCGGTGGCGGGTTCGGCGCCAAGATCGAGATCTACGGCGACGAGCTCGTGCTCGGCGTGCTGGCCAAGTCGGCCGGCCGCCCGGTCGTGTGGCGCGAGACGCGCACCGAGTCGATGATGATGCTCGGGCACGGCCGGGCCCAGGTGCAGCACGTCACGATCGGCGGCAGCAAGGACGGCACCGTCACCCACTACCAGTTGCACGCCATCCAGGACTCCGGTGCGTTCGCCGGCATGGGCACCGTCCTCGCCCCGTTCATGACGCGCCCGATGGCCTCGGGCGTCTACGACATCCCCAACATCGAGGCCCGCGCCACGTCGGTCGTCACCAACACCACGCCGACCACCGCGTACCGCGGCGCGGGTCGTCCGGAGGCGACGGCGGCGATCGAGCGGGCGATGGACCTGTTCGCCCGCGAGATCGGCAAGGATCCAGCTGAGGTCCGCCGCCAGAACCTGATCGCCGCGTTCGACGAGCCGCACACCACCTCGATCGGCCAGACCTACGACGTCGGCAACTACGAGGGGTGCCTCGACAAGGCGCTCGAAGGCGCGGGATACACCGACCTTCGCGCCGACCAGGCCGCTCGCCGCGAGCGCGGCGACGCCGTCCAGGTCGGCATCGGTGTCAGCGTGTACGTCGAGATCACCGGCGGCGTCGACCC
This sequence comes from uncultured Ilumatobacteraceae bacterium, assembly GCA_964350535.1. Lineage (GTDB taxonomy): Bacteria > Actinomycetota > Acidimicrobiia > Acidimicrobiales > Ilumatobacteraceae > CAYGLH01. The sequence continues at coordinate 1,031 of CAYGLH010000298.1, read as the reverse complement.
GATGCAGGAAGCTGGGCGGATCGAGGTCCACGACGACGGCTCGGCCACCGTCTACACGGGGACGTCGCCACACGGTCAAGGACACGACACGGCGTGGTCGATGCTCGCCCACGAACAGACCGGCATCCCGATGGACCGCATCACCCTCGTGTGGGGCGACACGGACCTCGTCCCCGAGGGCGGCGGCACGATGGGCTCGCGCTCGCTGCAGCAGGGTGGCGCGGCCGTGAACCAGGCCGCGATCGAGCTCGTCGAGAAGGCCCAGAAGCTCGCCGCCTCGATCCTCGAGGCCGACGAGGCCGACATCGTGCTCGACAAGGACGCCGGCGCGTTCCACGTCGCCGGCACCCCGGCGGTGTCGAAGACCTGGGCCGACCTGGCGGTCGCCGCCAAGGACCAGGGCGACGCGCTCGACGTGTCGACCGTGTTCAAGGCGGCGCAGGCGTCGTTCCCGTTCGGCGCCCACGTCGCCGTCGTGGAGGTCGACACCGGCACCGGCCAGACCCGGTTGGTGCGCCACGTCGCCTGCGACGACGCCGGCACGATGCTCAACCCGATGCTCCTCGAAGGGCAGGTCCACGGGGGCATCGCCCAGGGCGCCGCCCAGGCGCTGATCGAAGAGGTCCGCTACGACGACGACGGCAACCCCGTCACCAGCAACCTCGCCGACTACGGGATGATCTCCTCCGACCTGCTCCCGAGCTTCGAGCGGATCCCGATGGAGACGCCGACGTTCCTCAACCCGCTCGGGGCCAAGGGGATCGGCGAGTCCGGCACGATCGGCTCGACGCCGGCGATCCAGTCCGCGGTCGTCGACGCGCTGGCCCACCTCGGCGTGCGCCACGTCGACATGCCCGCCACCGCCGAGCGCGTGTGGCAGGCGATCTCCTCCGCCTCCAACTGACCCCGCCGCCCTCACGCCCGGGGGTGGCTAGGTTCCTGGGCGGTGAGGTCGACGATCATCCTCCATACCTCCCACACGCCATGACGATCACCCACCTCCTCATCGACCTCGACGGCACCATCTCGGA
>CAYGLH010000297.1:0-4825 GCA_964350535.1 uncultured Ilumatobacteraceae bacterium | reverse complement strand
TCGAGGCCAAGTACGGCCTCGCGAAGCAGGACATGGTGAAGATGAACATCAAGGGCGTCTTCCAGATCTGGATGAAGGACGGCTCCTATCACGAGATCAACCTCAAGGAATGCCACGCCTGGACCCGGCAGGGCTGCACCAGCTGCCCCGACTTCGCCGCCGAGCACTCCGACGTCGCCACCGGCGGCATCGGCGAGGACAACGACTGGACCCTCACCATCGTCCGCACCGAGCTCGGCGAAGCGGTCATCGAGCGGATGATCGCCGACGGCTCGATCATCGCCAAACCCGCCCAAGAAGACGAAACCGCGATGCGCCTCCTGCGCATGCTGTCGATCGTCAGCCGCCGCCGCTGGCCCGACGACGCCGACCCCGCCCCCGCCATCGGCGTCCCCCCACCGAAGAAGAAGGCCGCAGCCGCGAAGACCGACTGAGCACGTGCTCGGCGCGCGTCAGTCGCGGCGCCACCTGGCGAACCAGCCCGCGCCGAAGCCGAGGGCGGCCGACGCGGCGATCACGACCCAGAGCGCCATCTGGCCGTCACCGAACAACCAGTCCACGGTCACCTCTTGGGTGTTGATCGCGGCGAACACCACCACGGCGGCGACGACCACCGCCCAGATGATCAGCCGCAGCGTCTGGCGGGTCCGGATCGACCGTTCGGCCGACGTCGTGTCGTGACTCATCTCTCCTCCTCGCTGGAACTACGGGGAGGTTTCCCGGCGGTGCGGGCCGCCAAACGTGGCGTGGGGCGGCGCGGCAGGACTCAGCGGCGACAGGCTTCGAGGTCGGCCTGCAGGCCGTCGAGCGCCGCTTGCGCCTCGTCGTAGGCCGCGGTGCCCGGCTGACCCGAGTCGACCTCGCTGCCCCACTCCTCGAGGTTGGAGTTGGAGTACTCGTCGGTGTCGAGCACGTCGAGCATGCACTCGCGCTCCTCGTCGGACTCGGCCAGCGTGTTGATGAGGTCCTCGGCGACGCGATGCGGGCTCGGCTGCGACGTGCACGCCGAGAACGTCAGCGCGGCAGCCGCGGCGGCGAGCACGGCGCGCGAGGCGCGGGAGCGGGAGGACGACGTCACAGCGACCCGAGGCTACTGGCAGGATCCGCCGTTCGAACCGGTCGCGCCCGCGCCGCCGCGGCCGTCATCCTGCGGCGAGCGTGCACGCGCGACGGAAGACCTCGTCCAGCATCGGCTCCGTCAGGCGCTTCGTGAAGGTGTTCTGCTGACTCGGGTGGAACGAGCACAGCAACGTCGGACCATCGGGCAGCTCGACCTCCACCCCGTGCCCGAACTTCGGCTTCGGAGCGACGCCGAAATGGGCGAGCGCCGCCGCGAAGCCGAAGCCGCCGAGGCACACGACGACCCGCATCGACGCCAGCGCCGCCAGCTCGCGTCGCAAGAACGGCGCGCACGCGTCGCGCTCGGCGGGTGTCGGCGTGTTCTGCGGTGGTGCGCACTTCACCGCCGCCGTCACCCAGGCGTCGCGCAGCTCGAGTCCGTCGTCGACCGCCACCGACTCGGGTTGGTTCGCCAGGCCCGCCCGCCACATCGCCCGGAACAACCAGTCGCCGCTCCGGTCGCCCGTGAACACGCGGCCCGTCCGGTTCGCCCCGTGGGCGGCCGGCGCCAGCCCGAGCACCACGACCCGGGCGCGCGGATCGCCGAAGCCGGGGATCGGCCGTCCCCAGTAGTCCTCGTCCCGATAGGCCGCCCGCTTGTCGCGGGCCACGGCTTCGCGCCATTCGACCAAGCGCGGGCAGGCACGACACCCGACGACGTCGGCTTCGAGCGCGTCGAGCGCGGCGAACGCATCCATCGTGGTGACAGTAGGTTGGAAGCACCCCATGGCGACAACGACGACGAGCAGCACGACCACCCGACGCGGCACGAAGAAGAAGGCGGCCAAACGGCCTGCCGGCCCGCCACCCACCACGGTGCTCCTGGTCCGCCACGGACAGACGCCCACCACCGGCAAGGTGCTCCCCGGCCGCGCCAAGGGGCTCCACCTCGCGGACGCGGGCACGGCACAGGCCGAGATCACCGCCGGCCACATCGCCGAACTGCCCCGCGTCGACGCCGTCTACAGCTCGCCGCTCGAGCGCGCCAAGGAGACCGCCGCGCCGATCGCCGCGGCCCTCGGCCTGCGCACCAAGGTCGTCCGCGGGTTGTTCGAGTGCGACTTCGGCGACTGGACCGGCGAGGAGCTGAAGAAGCTGATGAAGCTGCCCGAGTGGCAGACGGTGCAGCGCTCGCCGTCCAGCTTCCGGTTCCCGAACGGCGAGAGCTTCACCGAGATGCAGGCCCGGATGGTCGGCACGATCGAGAAGCTCTGTGCCGACCACCGGGGCGGCACGATCGTGTGCGTCTCGCACGCCGACACGATCAAGGCGGCCGTGGCCCACGCCCTCGGCACCCACCTCGATCTGTTCCAACGGATCGTGATCAGTCCGGCATCGGTCTCGGCGGTCACCTACACCGCCGGCGGCCCGATCGTGCTCACGGTCAACTCCACCGGCCGTCCGCTGAAGGAGCTGCAGCCCTCATGAGGCGCTCCCCCGGCACGGCGCCCGCCGTCGCCCGGCTGCTCGACACACTCGATCGGAGCGCCCGTTGAGCGTGTTCTTCGAGTTCGACGACGTCGACGCGTTCACGGTCGGGACGGTCGGTCGACCCGGCGACCGGACGTTCTTCGTCCAGGTGCGCGGCGACGGCCACAGCGTCACCGTGAAGTGCGAGAAGCAGCAGGCGTCGGCGATGGCCCAGTACGTGCGCCGCGTGCTCAACGACCTTCCGCCGCCGGAGGATCGTCCGCTCCCCGGCGCCCTCGACCTCGACGAGCCCGTCGACGCGGTCTTCGTGCTCGGTCCGATCGGGCTGGGCTACGACCGGTCGTCCGACCGGATCCTCATCCAGTTGGAGGAGGTCGGTGAGGTCGACGAGGAGGGCGAACCGGTCGAGGACGACTCGCGCGGCCACATCCGCGCCTACGTCAGCCGGGGCCAAGCGGCAGCGTTCTGCGACCACGTCGACGACGTCGTCGAGGCGGGGCGACCCTCCTGCCGCTGGTGCACGAACCCGATCGATCCCGACGGTCACGCGTGTCCGCGGATGAACTGACCCGCTCCCCCGACGACGACGGGGCGGAGGGCGACGACCGATCCGAGGACGAGCGCGGCGTGCGCCTCGTGCTCGACCAGGTCGACGACCCGGTGGCCCACCTGCTGCGCGGAGACATCGAGATCGAAGGGCGGATGCCGAACAGCAGCAACGCCACGTTCCTCGTCCACGTCGACCACGACGGCGCCCGGCACCCGGCGATCTACAAGCCGATGCGGGGCGAGCGTCCGCTGTGGGACTTCGAACCCGGACTGCACCGACGCGAGGTCGCCACCTACCTGATGAGCGAGGCGCTCGACTACGGCGTCGTCCCACCGACCGTCCTGCGCGACGGCCCGCTCGGCGAGGGCAGCCTCCAGTGGTGGGTCGCCGCCGACCACAGCGAGCACTACTTCACGATCTACGAACAGCACCCCGAGCTGCACGACGAGCTGCGCAAGATGGCGCTGCTCGACATCGTGGTCAACAACACGGACCGCAAGTCCGGTCACTGCCTCTACGTGCCGGGCGACGAGGGCTCGCCCGGGAGCGTGCAGGGGATCGACCACGGACTGTGCTTCGCAGCACCGTTCAAGCTCCGGACGGTGATCTGGGAGTTCGCCGAGGAACCGATCGACGACGAGCTGCTCACCTCGGTGTCGCCACTGTGCGAGCGCGTGCCGCTCGACATCGCCGCGCTGCTCGACGACGACGAAGTCGAGGCGGTGCAGGGACGAGCGGCCTGGTTGGTGAAAGAGCGCAGGTTCCCGGCCGACGAGTCCGGCAGGCGCTACCCCTGGCCATTGGTCTGAGGTCCGACGTGGCCGCCGGTCCCGACGACGCCCTCGACGAGCTGATCCATCGCGCCGACCTCGACGGCCTCGTGCGGATGATCGACGATCGCACGAGCGATCGCGACTGGCCCGGACTCCTGCGGGTCCGCGACCGCGCCCGTGCTGCGGTCGACACCGGACGTCAGCTGTGGCCGGCGGCCACGCTGGCCGAGTACCGGCTGGCGCTGGTGGGCGACGCCCTGCACGTCGCCGCCGTGCTCGACGAGTCCGACGGGCTGTCAGGGCGGTTCACGATCGGACCGCTCACCGAGGTCGCCGCGCAACACCACCCGTGGCACGAATTGGCCCCCCACCTCGACCGCGGCCCGCGCGCCGCGTTCGTCGCCCACGAGCGCGTGATCCGCGGCGAGACGGTCGACGATCCCGACCTCGTGCCGGTGCTCGACATCCCGACGCGGCTGGCGACGTGGGAGCCCAACTACCCGGTGGCGACCTACCACGACGCCGGGGCCGAGTTCCCCGCGCCCGACCTCCCCGATGCCTGGGAGCAGGTGGACGGGGTGGCGGGGGCGGAGGAGCTCGACGACGACGTCGAGCTGGCGGTCAGGCAGCTGGTCGAGCCCTGGACCACCGCGTCCAACGGCCGCGTCGACGTGTGCTGTGTCGCAGGTGACGTGCCCGAGGCGCTCGGCGCACTCGGGGTGCGGCGCGGTCGCGTCGCCGAGCTGGCGCCGGCCGAGGCCGTCTCGTGGGTCGCCTGGGCGGGCGCCAGCGGAGGTGCCCACGGCAGGCGCCGGGGAGCGGCGAGCGGGCGCTTCGGCGCGTGGTGGCTGCTCGCGGCGTTCGGCGACCGCCTCGACGACTGGCCGCTCGGCCCCGACGCGGTGGGCGAGCTCGCACACGAGCTGCACTGGTTCCGCTGGGACGCCTTCGA